>JAAYNU010000160.1 GCA_012520695.1 Erysipelothrix sp. | reverse complement strand
AGAGAAGATCCAATTACGTGATCTATCCTTTTATGAGGAGATACCAAACACACTTGATTTCAAAACTAAGGCTTTGGGTAAAGATGAAGTATATACTGAGAAGCGCAAGGAAGTAGAAACGCTGATTAAGTCATATCTTCTTAGTTATGAACCTTTGGATGCTTCATTTGAACTGATGAACAGACAAGTACAACGACTCACTGAACTATTCTCAATGGCAAACCAATTCAACGAAGTCTTGTCACAACTTAAATCAGACGCAAACGTACTCGACTTCTCTGACTTTGAAATTCTCGCTCTTAGAATACTCAAAGCCAGTGATGGTACTGTATCTGAATTAATTCGAGCTCAGTATAAGGAAATCATGGTTGATGAGTTTCAGGATACTAATGAGTATCAAGATGAAATCATCCGATCCATTTCTGATGGCACGAATATCTTCCGAGTCGGTGATATTAAACAATCAATCTACGGATTTAGAGGTGCGAAACCTCAAATCATGCAAGATCTAATCAATCAAGAGCAAGGACTCAATCTATTCTTGAGTTTTAATTACCGTTCTAAAAATGATATTGTGGAATACAATAACATTGTGTTTGATAACTTAATGAATCTCACACGAAACAATACCTATGATGACAACGACCACGTTAATGTGGGAATCCCTTCCCAATCCCAAGACTCTGAACCCGTCGAACTGCATATCATTGAACGATTCGATAATAAGGACATAATGTCTGCTGCACGACAAACAGCACATCATATTGCGCAGGAAATACTCAGAAGACATAAAGATGGCATGGAATTTAAGGATATGGTCGTTCTTGTCCGATCACATGGAAGCAAAGACTTCTTAAAAGAAGCGTTCGAACAAGCCAATATCCCTCACTTCCTTAACGAACTCTCTGGTTTCTATAACTCAGAGATCATTACTCAGTCCATTCATCTACTCAACTACGCACTCACACGAAGCAATTACTACCTTGCCTTCGTATTGACTTCACTTTACTTCAATATGAGTGAAGATGAGTTGAGTGAATTGTATCTTTTAAATCCAAACATCAAAGAGTCTTTAGAACAAAACTGTCCTGACCTTAACGAACAACTTGAAACACTCATTAAGAACTGGCGACACCAAGATATCGTCACAAGCATCTCGGAAATGATTGCTTTTAATGACGTATATCACTCAGTCCTATCAATTCAAGATAAAACTAACCTTGATTTCCTCTTGGATAAAGCAGTGCTTTACCAATCAACCAGCACGCCTAATCTCTATGGATTTACTCAGTTCATTCAAGAATTTAGAGATGAAAAGAGTTCCGAGGCCAGTCCTTTAAGTTCTGATGCGAATGTCGTCAGCGCTATGACAATTCACCAATCAAAGGGACTTCAGTTCCCCTTAGTATTCTTATTTGGGATGGGTTCTCATACTGTTATGAATCACAGAAATACACTCATTACGGATGATGAAGGTATTGGATTGAATGATGTGAACCTTGAAAACTACCGAGAAACTAAAAAGAACTTGCTTCGTACTCTGATTGAGTTTAAACAAGATCATGATGAAATAGAAGAAGTCTTACGCCTTCTTTATGTAGCTCTGACTCGAGCGCAAGACCGCCTTATTATCGTTGATGCGATTAAGGAAATTAAAACACATGACCTTAATGAGCGATTATTACGAAATCATGCTCGTAAGATTGATTTATTACTGGCTTCCAGTCCAAACAACACGATCATTAAACCGATCGACTCCTATGAGATTGGCGAAGCTGTGTATGAGGGGGATGTCATCAGTAGACATAACGCTTATACTTTGGTGCCTCATTCAATTCCTTCGAGTGAGCTTAAGTACGTAACTAACGAAGCACTGAATATGGAGGATACTTCTGAGTTTGCGCTTGCCTATGGAACACTTGTCCACGAGGCTGTTGAGAATCTTCACAATGGGCCTTGGACTGATGAGATGGTTAGCGAATATGAGCCATCAATTCAAACGAAACTAATGAAGTATAACCAACATCCTCTCACTCAGCAGTTCTTTAGTGGTTTTGAGATTCATCACGAAATGTCCTATATCGTAAAGGATGACGTAATTGAGAACGGGATTATGGACTTCGTAGCTATTTCAGACGATAAAGTAATTCTCGTTGATTTTAAGACAGATAATGCGAGTGAAGCACTCATTCGTGAACGCTATACTGATCAATTGAATCGTTATATTAGAGCATTACATATCATTTATCCTGATAAATCTGTGGAAGCTTCAATTTATTCCTTCCATTTGAATGACTATTTAGGATTCTAAAAGCAAAACGGCTCACTTTTTTATAAGTGAACCGTTTTTTATATTATTGTTGTCCTTCAAAAATCATCGCGATCATATGCGCAATGTTTCCATGTCCTGCGAATTTTGATTTATCCGCAAAGTTTTCTTCAACTGGAATCCACACTAAGGGGTGAGCCTCCTCCTTGAGTACAACAGGATGATTTAATGTTCCAAAGAACACCTGTAATTCCAAATTGTCTTGGTGGTATTGAGTACTGAATAAAGGTTTGATTTGGATATCTTTCGATGTAATGCCTGTTTCTTCGTGAAGTTCACGATAGGCGCCTTCCAAATCAGTTTCGTTGCCTTCTTTCTTTCCACCTACAAAATTGTAAAGACCCACATATGGGTCTTTTTGTCGATGGCACATGAGAACATGATTCTCACTAACATCAAAAACAATAATTAAGTTAACACATTTCATTAATCGTTGAATAAATCGAAGAGTGTACTTACTGGTGTATGGTCTTGAATCGCTTCAATTGCTTTCGCTAGCATGTAACCTACAGAGATTTGTTTGATTTTTGGCTCATTCTTCTCTTCTTCGGTAAGTGAAATTGTATTAGTGATTAATAATTCTTTAATTGAAGAACCCGCAATTCTCTCTAATGCAGGGCCTGATAGGATACCGTGCGTACATGCACAATAGACTTCAGTTGCTCCTTTTGCATAAAGCATATCGATTCCACCCATGAGTGATCCCGCTGTATCGACCATATCGTCAATAACAATGGCAATCTTCCCTTGCACATCCCCAATGAGGTTCATTGCTTCAGCAACGTTTGGTTGTGTACGACGCTTATCAATAATCGCAATCGTTGAGTTTGGAATTTTATCTGATAATTTACGAGCACGTGTAGCTCCACCATGGTCTGGTGAAACAACAACGACTTCTTCCGAGAAGTTTTTATTACGGTAGTATTGGGCAATCATATCCACAGCAGTAAGGTCATCCGTTGGAATATCGAAGAATCCTTGAATTTGTGGTGCATGAAGGTCAATCGTTACAACACGATTCGCTCCAGCTGTTGTTAGTAGATTAGCCATGAGCTTCGCCGAGATCGGTTGACGCGCACGCGCCTTACGGTCTTGTCGAGCATAGCCAAAGTATGGCATCACAACTGTGATTTCATTTGCGGATGCACGTTTGCATGCATCAATCGCAATGAGCACTTCCATGTATGTTTCACTTACTGGAAAATTGGTAGACTGAATAATATAAACATGTTTACCTCGAACCGATTGTAATGGCTCAACTAGAATTTCCCCGTCAGCGAAATGACGCACTTCAATACGTCCACGCTCTATATCTAAATGATTACAAATTTCGTCCGCCAAATCAATGTTAGACGACAATGCAAATACTACTGTATCTTCTCGTTTCATGTTATTTTTCCTCTTTATTCTTAAATTTAGTACCGTATCCTGCTTTGATTTCTTGACGATGACGGGCAATTGCCATATCACCATCTAACACGTCTTCATTTACTGTTGAACCTGCTGCAATAACTGCATCAACTCCAACACGAATAGGAGCAATTAAATTGGAATTACTGCCAATAAACGCGCCATCTTCAATTTCCGTACGATGTTTTTTCTTACCATCATAGTTTACAGTGACAACTCCACATCCTATATTAACATTTTTACCCACCTTTGTGTTGCCTAAATAGACAAGATGTGCACATGCAGAGCCTTCTCCGAGGGTAGTTTCCTTAAATTCCACGAAATTTCCAATGCGAGTATTGTTTTTTATGTCCGATTTCTGACGAATATGAGCAGATGGCCCCATTTTTACATGGTCACCCACTTTTGAATCAGTAATTCTTGAACTGTCGATTGATGAATGTTTACCAACCACAGTATTATTCAACCATGATCCAGGAAGAATGACTGAACCTTCTCCAATTTTTGAATCACCATAGATGTGAACATTCGGATAAATTGTAGCATCTGCTTCAATTTCAACATCAGTTCCAATATATGTTGTGAGTGGATCCATGATTGTGACACCATTTTCCATGTGAGTTAGGTTAACTTTAGATTGTAACCAGTTCGATGCTCGGTTTAATTGAATTCGATCATTCACACCAAGAAACTCGAGAGTGTCATATGTTTTAAGAACTTGTACCTTATGGTTATTTTCTTTCATGATTTGAACTAACTTGATAATGTTTAACTCTTCAGTTGCTTCATCATCTTCAATTTCATTGAGGTATTTATAGAGAAGTTCATTTGAGAAGCAATAAACTCCAAGTGATATTTCTGTAATGTTTTGTTCTGCTTCACTGAGATTTCGATAATCGACAATACGATTAATTTCCCCTTGGTTATCACGAACAATTCTTCGAGATGTCCCTGGGTTTAGGCTTGTTGCACTTACCAGTGTTAAATCATGACCTTCGTGACTTTCATATATCTTACGAATCGTCTCTGGTCTTAGTAATGCACAGTCTCCCAGAAGCAGTAACGTTGAACCTTCTTTTCCTCGTAGTAAGTCAACTTTAGAAACAGCATCAGCCGTTCCCAATTGTTCTGATTGGTATGCATACGAGACACGGTCTCCGAGGTAATTTTCAATTGCCTCATTTTGATATCCTGTAACTACGATTAACTCGTCCAGTTGAACCTTTTCTAAATTATCGACTAAGTGTCCGATAATCGGTTTATTCAGTATTTCATGCATTACCTTATTCTTGCTCGATTTCATTCGAGTCCCGGCACCTGCCGCTAATACGATCGCATATTTCATTAGTAATCCTCCTTTTTCAAATTAGTTTGAATCTTTCCGTACTTTACAAATGGATAATCAAAGACTAGTTTTTTATAAATGCTCTGTGCAAGTGTAATATCCTGTGTTAATCCATAGATGCTTGTTCCACTACCACTCATACAAACCCCTTCAAGACCGAGTTCTTTGAGTTGTCGCGATACGCGCTTCAATTTTGTGTTCTTCTTACTGACTGGCTTTTGAAAGTCATTGTGAACAAGACTGTATAATTTCTCAACATCATTCGTTTTAAGTGCTTCAATCGTTTCATCGACTCCATCGGATGTCTCAGCGAAATGATCGAACCTCTTAAGAAATGATTTTGTACTGATTCCAAATCCTGGCTTAATTAAAACGTAGTAAAGTTCTACATCCGTTTCAATGGGAGTCAGAATATCACCAATACCCTCAACAAGGCTTGGCTCATTAAAGAGACAAAAAGGCGTATCCTCATCAATCTCACGACCCACACTTATCATCGCCTCACGGGACATATTTAAGTCATACATCTCATTCATCATGTTGATGACACAGGCCGCATCAGCACTCCCACCACCCATTCCGGATTGTGCAGGAATGTTTTTAATGATGCGCACTTTAAAGTTATCCTTGATGTCGTACTTTTTCTTCATCAATGAAATAGTCTTATAAACTGTGTTTCGCTTATCGTTGGGTAGATACTTCTTATCCGTTTCGATGTGCATCGTCTCATTGACATCAAGATAGACCATATCAAATAGGTCTATGGGTACAATAACATTACGAAAATGCAGAAGTTTATCAAGTCGTTTTTCTGCATGTAAATAAAGCGTCAATTTTGCGTAGGCTTTTCTACGCATAGAGTGCGCCATAAATCCTAACATAATCATCATAAACTAAATAATCCGCTCGGATATTTGTTGGTATGTTTAGGGACTCCAGTAATTCGTTGTAGTTTACGTCGAGTTCCAGTGTTTTCAAATTGTTTACTAATGTCTTTCGTCTGAATTGGAAGCATGATCGTACGAATTCAAAGAAGGCTTTCTCTTCATAAGGCATTGTATTCTTTTTCGGCGTTAATTGAACAATAATGGATTCAACATTCGGACGTGGATGAAAAGACTCTCGTGAGACCTTCATAACTGTCTTGATGTCGAAGTAGTACTGCATTTGGATACTTAAAGAGGAATAATCTTTCGTCTCAGGGACAGCCGTTAAACGGTCTGATATCTCCTTTTGCACCATTAAAGTCATTTTACTAATATTGAGTGTCATTAATTTGAATAAAATCGGCGTTGTAATGTAATACGGTAAGTTTGCGCATACAGACATTTCTTCAGTAAAGCGCGATAAATCCGCTTTTAAGAAATCTTCGTAGATGATTTCAACATTATCGAGACCCTCAAGGCTCTCTTCTAATATATCAACCATATATCCATCAATCTCATACGCAATGACTTTGTCATAAACAAACGCTAATTGTTGCGTCAATGCACCCAAACCAGGGCCAATTTCTAAGCAAGTCCCACCACTTCCACTGTGCTTCGCGATGTTTTTCACAACCGAAGGATCAATGATAAAGTTTTGGCCAAAGTGTTTCTTGGCTCTTTGTTCATATTTCTGCAATAACTCCATACTTACTAATTTATTTGCTACTATCTTCATATCGATAAATCCTCTACGATCACGGCGCATTCCCCTTTCGAAATTCCCAACATATTTAAGTATTTAAAACAGGTTTTCGCGTTCGAGCGCGGAAAACTGAAGTGTTCTGATAATCGATCACGTTTTTCTTGTGACCCTTTACCCCCACTTAATCCTAAATCTATAAATTCATTGTATTTCATGCTTATTTTTTCCACAGCATAATGAGCACATGCATTGAGAGCATCAAGAATATCTTGAGTGTCCGCATGCTCTATACCCACCTTTTGTTTCTTCTTTGCCTGAACAGTACTCAAGCTTGCGTGCTTGCATGTTCCAACATGTTCAATAATTCGACGTCGAATTGCTTCACCTGGTCCATCTGGATCCGTGAATACGATAATGCCTCGCGTCTTATTTAAACGGTCACAAAGGTCTAGAAACTGCTTTGAAACGTTTCTACCATTAGAAACAATCACATCAGCTTCGACACAATGAGCTAAGCGCTCCATATCGTGTTTACCTTCAACCACTATTACTTCTTCAATCTTAAGTTTCTTCATGCTCAAATTATATCATTTTAAGGACCAAAATAAAATTATAACGAAAAAAACTCACCGAAGTGAGTTTCTATACGCCGCAGTTCCAGACTCCATTGTCCTTCACACGCGAGTTTAAGCTGATAATTGTTACTTCAGCTGCTTGGTTTCTACCCTGGCTTACACCCATGTTCGATTCCGAACCGATGAATAAGTCCATTTTAGATCCTTGAATTGCCCCTCCGCGATCGAGAACGATTGCTTTAAAGGGAACTCCAGGAGTAATACCTTTACCACTAACTGTGTGGTCACTCACTTCCACAATTGAACACAGTGGAATTGAACTTGAAGTCGCAATGATGTAATAACCTTGATAAGTTATTCCTTCTTGCCAACTTCCGTCTCGTTGTCTCACAGAGTCAACTCCGACACCAACACCCGAAGATGTTCCACCTTTACCTTCTTCGTTAACATTACAGCCATTACAGTCAACACCGTAACGCGTAATACGACTCGCAGAGTAGTAAGCTCCCGCTTGAGCACGCTGCCCTCCCTCATAAAGAGTTGGCGTTGTGTCTGTTATTTCGGTAGCATTTGGAATTTCGATACGTGATAATAATTCGTCTTTTTTATTGTATGTTAATTTGTATTTAATTGCTTTTGTACCTGTAATACCATCTTGCGTTTTTGCGTAAATCCATGACGCTCCACCTGAGACGACACTCGAGGCCTCACGTTCTTCAACGCCTGGTTCCTCTAAATCTGAGTAAACAGTCTCGGTGTCAAACCGATAGGGTTCCTCATCTTGCTCGCTTACTTCGTTTAGAACTGGGTAAGTTACATCTATATTTGCATCTGCACTAACTGCACATCCACTAATGATTGTTACCATGACCATCACCAGGATAATCATCTTGTATTTCTTCATTAATATGTCTCCTTTCAAAAAAGACTTCGAAACAATACCATAGGGAATAATTATGGTCAAATATATCACACTATTTCGGTTGTTTTAGTTGGTTAGAGTATAAAAAAAGCCACTCGTGAGTGACTCTAAGAAATCGTAAATCATTGTGTGAAATTATGTGATTATGCGAATAATCTGCGTAATGTCGGGTTCTCTTTCAAAGGTTTGAGTAAGAACATCGCCGGTACGAATGTTGCTAAAAACTCACCAATGAACACTTCGCCCATCGTTAAGAACAATGGTAAACCGATTAAGAAATGTAATTCTAGACCAATAATTACACCATTAATAATTGCTGGCCAAAGAAAGGCAAGCAACTGATTCTTAGTTTTAAGCATCAAGAATATCGCAATTGCACTCGCCATTGTCCCGAAGAACATGTCGATAATCGCAAATTCACCTAAGAAGTTCGCAATCGCACAACCCACTAATAAACCAACAGAATGCTTTGGATTAAAGAATATTAGAATCAACATAAACTCAGAAATACGAATTTGTGGGGACCCAAAACTTAAAGGATAAGCAATGTAAGTAATTGCGACATAGACTGCCGCGATCATTGCTTGTAAAGCAAAATCATTAACCGTAAATTTCTTTTTAATCATATTTATCTCCTCTTAACAACGTACACTACTATACCACAATTACATCAAGCGTTGGACCTTTCGGTTCACAACTTTTCCTTCACGAGCACCATTGAATATTTCACTCAAGCGATAATAGTTGAACGCCAATGCAATAACGAAACTAATTGATGCATCTTTCAAGAAAAACGTAATTGGAATAGACAGCACTATCGACATTCCATTTGTAAAACCAACTGAGAATAGCGTTGCCACATAGTTCCCCAATACGATTCCTACATAGCTGATGGCCAAAAGCACATACAATTGATTGCGCGATGGATCACCCGATGCTTTCGAGAATCCTCGAATCGCAAGATACACAATTGAAAACGAAACAATTGAAGGAATTATTCCAATCTGAATCGCAATCGCATAAAGAATCACACCAGGAATCATGAATACAAAGGCCATCAAGAATCCTGTCAGAGCTGGTTTAGAGCTTTGTTTCTTATAAACTTTAGATAGCGTTTTAGAATTATGGCTAAACACTTCCTCATTCTTCACCACAAGGTGAGTCCCTTCACGATAGAGCCCTAGGTCCGAATACATTCCCATTGAACACTGACGAACGCCCTGAAAGCTCAACTCCTGAGTAATATCATCAAGCAGTCGATCAAGTTCCTCGGGTTCATCAAATCCTGTAGTTTTCAGTTCAAGAATTAAACGACCCGATTCATAGCGAATACCATCACGCCCTGCAGCTCGATAGTTTGAACATATCTCACTCAATTTTTCCATATTAGCTTCTTCAACTGTAAAGAATACTCGAATCAGACCAACATATTTTGTCTTCTCACTGTAGAAATAATAACCATTTTTCTGACCATAGAATGAATCAAGGTCTCTTATATATTTATATTTATTAGCACTCGCAAACTTCTTCATAAACTACCTCATTTCTTTTCTATATTATACACTATATTATTCCTGTTCATTTAACTTTCATTTTCAAGCCAAATTTAGGCTATAATTGTACTGTATATATAAGGAGATGGATCATGAATAATTATGAAACAAATGTAGCACTTCACAATAAAATAATTAATGTGCTTTGGGGTACATTAGTATGAAACACATTTTCAGGATTCCAAAAGTATTTGAACAAAGTGATCTTACGCTGTGGCAAGATCCTTATCTATCACAACTCCTATTGAAACAGCACCTCAATCCCCACATCGAAAACGCAAGTCGTACCCATGCGTTCATTGAATCATCGGCTCAATGGATTATTAGTCATATTAAAGATCAATCATCAATTCTTGATTTAGGGTGTGGACCTGGTTTGTATGCGAATCATTTTATTGATCAGAATCATGCGTATACCGGAGTCGATTTCTCCACTTCCTCGATTGAATATGCACGAGAACATTTCAAAGGTACATATTTCATTCAGGACTATACTGAGTTGAAGATGAATCAAACTTTCGACAATATAGTCATGATTCACTGTGAATATGGCTCACTTTCACCTGAAAACAGGGTAAAACTGCTTAAAGGAGTACAAAACCACCTAGTAGATGACGGATTATTCATCTTCGATGTATTCACTCCAAAGCGCATGAGCTCATTTAAAAACAAACAAACATGGCATCATCATGAGAAGGGGTCATTCTTCAGTCCCCATGATCACATCGAAATTAGCTTGGATAAGATCTATGATAATAACATTACACTGAGACAATCCACTATTATAGAAAACTCAACTGAACGCATTTACAGACAGTGGTATCAGTACTTTGATTACCATTCAATTAGGAATGAACTTGAAGAGAATGGGTTTGAAGTAATCAGTCATTACGAAAACTTACTTGGAGATACATTCCATCCAGACAGTGATACACTGTCCCTAATCGTTCGAAAACAAAAATAGTTTACATTATTGCTTGACAATAATGAGCATATGATGAATAATGGTGTAAAGCAATGAAAAGGAAAGTAAATTCTTGAAAGTTTTACAGAGAGTCTCGTTTGGTGAAAAGAGATAAACGGAAGAGTATTGAAAATGGCCTTGGAGCAGTGTCACTGAGCAACGAAGTTAGGTGATACCGGGTTCGCCCGTTAACGCGATAGAGTATGTTTGTACTCGAAGAGGTTCACTCTCGTGAGAGGTGGATAAATTAAGGTGGTAACATGAGCACGCTCATCCTTGGGGATGGGCGTTTTTTATTTGTCTAAAGGAGGTCTTACCATGAAAGACATCATTAAATCATACGCAAACAAACAATTTCCTGTATATCAAGAAATTGCACAAAACATCCATGCGAAACCAGAAGTCAGTAACTATGAGTTCTACGCATGTGAAGTATTATCAGAACAACTTAAAAAAGAAGGATTCGACGTAAAAGTCAACGTAGCAGGACACAGAACAGGATTCGATGCACGATACACATCAAGCAAGCCAGGTCCCGTCATAGCCTTCCTAGCAGAGTACGATGCACTCCAAGGAATCGGTCATGCATGTGGCCACAACATCTTCGGAGCAACATCCCTGCTCGCCGCAGCATCACTCAAACAAGTCATCGATGATATCGGTGGTGAAATAAGAGTCTACGGTACACCCGGAGAAGAAGGTGGAGAGAACGGAAGTGCTAAAGGAAGCTTCGTAAGAGAAGGATTCCTTAAAGATGTGGATGCAGCACTCTGTGTTCACCCAGGATACAAACACACACTATCCGGACCCAGTCTCGCAAACGATCCCGTAGACGTAGAGTTCTTCGGAAGAGCATCACACGCAGCGGCTCAACCAGAACACGGTATCAACGCACTGGATGCAGTACTGAATGTGTATTCCAGTATCAATGCTCTAAGAGAACACCTACCCAGTGATGTACGTATCCACGGAATCATTACCCATGGTGGTGATGCTCCCAACGTAGTTCCAGAGTATGCAAGTGCAAGGTTCTACTTAAGAGCCCTCACAAGGCCAACACTCAATGATGTCTATACAAAGTTTGAGAACATTGTAAAGGCTGCGGCGCTCGCAACTGGTTGTACATATAAATTCGGTTTATTTCAAAACTCAGTTGATAATACGGTGGTCACACCCCTATTTGATGCTTTGTATGAAAGAAACTTAATAGAAAATGGCGAAACACTAAGCAACGAAGAATCAGCACTGGTCGGTGGATCCAGTGATGTCGGGAATATCAGTCAAGTCGTCCCGGTTATTCAACCAACGATTTCAATATCAGATACACCAATTACACCCCATGCCATAGACTTCATGGCAGCATCCATTTCACCCAGAGGCATCGCATCCATTGAATTAGGCGCAACCCTTTTAGCTCAAACAGCATTCGATCTCATTACGAATCCAGACTTACTTAATGAAATCAAAGAACAACATCAATTAAACGTATTAGCACAAGATTAGGAGGTCACTCGATGATAGAATTTGTGAACGTTTCAAAAACATTCGACTCTAAGACCGGCATTGTCCACGCAGTGCGTGATGTCAATCTCAAAGTTGAGGAACATGAAATATTCGGGGTCATTGGCTACTCCGGGGCAGGTAAAAGTACACTCGTAAGATGTATCAACTTGCTAGAAAGACCCACTGAAGGTCACGTCATTATAAATGGAACAGATATCACAAGCATTAGTGCATCTGATCTTAGAATACGAAGACGTAAGATTGGGATGATTTTCCAACAATTCAATCTTATGGGTTCAAGAACTGTATTTGGTAATGTCGCATTCGCACTGAAGGGTCAGGGAATTTCAAAAGCTGATATCCACAAGCGCGTGTACGAATTACTCGACCTGGTTGGCATTGAAGATAAAGCGAAAGCCTATCCTTCACAGCTCTCCGGTGGTCAAAAGCAACGCGTCGCAATCGCTCGTGCCCTCGCCAACAATCCAGATATCCTACTCTGTGATGAAGCGACCTCAGCACTTGACCCGCAAACGACACAAACCATTCTAAAATTATTAAAAGAATTGAATCAGCGTTTAGGAATTACGATTGTGATCATTACCCACGAAATGGCAGTCATCAAAGATATTTGTGATCGCGTGGCAGTTATGGAAGACGGTTATGTCGTAGAGTCTGGAAAAGTAATCTCCATATTCGCAAATCCACAAGAGTTAATAACCAAAGAGTTCATCAATACAACGTCCAATCTCTCCCAGATGGAACAGTTAATTGAGAACAAATCCGCACTTGTTGAATTAGGACTTCACCAGAAACTTCTAAAACTAGACTTCTTCGGTTCACATACAAGTGATGCTGTTATTTCAAAAATATCCACTGAGTACAATACTCAAGCAAGTATTATATTTGCGAATGTGGAAGTGATTCAAGATACAATCTTGGGATCCATCGTTGTTGTATTCTCAGGTACTTTAGAAGATCAGAGCAAAGCAATCAACTATCTCAAAGAAATTGGAGTTAATACGGAGGTGATCAAACATGGCCCAGTGGTTTAATCAAATATTCCCCAATGTTATAGTATACCAAGAAGAGATCATTCAAGGAATCAAAGACACATTGGAAATGCTTATCAAAGCAGGAGCCTTCTCGTTCATATTCGGAATTATCTTCGGAACGATCTTAGTTATTACTCGAAAAGGTGGGCTCAAGGAGAATAAAGTTGTGAACTGGATCATCTCACAACTGGTAAACCTCATTCGAGCAATCCCCTTTATTGTCCTACTCGTATTCATGAAGCCCATAACACGCATACTCATGGGAACATCCATACAAGTACAAGGCGTCATCTTACCGCTTATCGTTGGATGTACACCCTTCTTTATCAGACAAGTAGAACTAGCACTATCTGATATTGATCCCGGTTTAATCGAAGCAGCACAAAGCATGGGACTTTCAACATTCCAGATTATTATTAAAGTCTATCTGAAGGAAAGTATCCCCGCACTCGTTCGATCAGCCACAATAACCCTGATCAGTCTTCTTGGCCTTACAGCCATGGGAGGAGCCGTCGGAGGTGGTGGAATTGGAGATTTAGTCATCAAGCTCGGAAACAACCGAAACATGAGTGACATCACCAATTTCTCAGTTATCGTAATACTGCTTATCGTATTAGTAATTCAATCAGTTGGTTCATACATTTTAAAGAAAACAAAACACTAAGGAGAAAATTAAAATGAAAAAAACATTACTAGCAATTCTAACATTACTATTAGTTACAGCATGCGGGACAAAGACACCCGATGCACCAGAAGGTAAAACACTCTATAAAGTTGGAGTACACGGAGGAGATTCACTCCTCGCTTGGAGAGAAGTTGTTCGTATTCTGAAGGAAGAAGAAGGCGTTGATTTAGAAATCGTAACATTTGGTCAGTATCCAGAACCAAACGCAGCACTTAACTCAAACGAAATTGATCTAAACGCATTCCAACACCACTTATACCTAGAACAAGAAATCGCAGACTTCAAATATGATATCGCACCAATCGCAGATACATACATCGCACCAATGGGAGCTTACTCAGCAACTTACAAATCACTTGATGAAGTTAAAGACGGCGACAAAGTACTGATCCCTGATGACGTTACAAACGGTGGACGTGCACTTAACCTACTTGCAGCAAACGGTCTAATTGAACTAACAAACGAAGCAAACACAATTCCATCAGTTAAAGATGTTGTGAATCCACGTAATCTTGAAATCATTCAAATTGAAGCAGCAAACGTACCTGGATCACTTGATGAAGTAAACTTCGCAGTAATCAACTCAGGAATTGCAGTAGATGCGAAACTTGACCCTAAGGCAACACTCTTCATTGAACAAGTTGACCTAAACAACAAAGAACCATTCAAACAATACATCAACTTAATCGCAGTTCGTACAGCAGACCTAGAAGATCCAATCCTTAAAAAGATTGTTGAAATCTACCACACTGATGCAATTGCAGAACTTGTTGATCAAGACTCCAATGGAGCAAACATTCCTGTATGGTAACAAAAAATCACGCTATAACCAGCGTGATTTTTATTTGCTCTTCTTAAACAATCTTTGATAGTTCTCAATAATTTGTGACTTAACAGAATCAGGAACTTCCTTCTGAAGCTCACCAATCTTCTCCCCCACATACATTACATGTGCAGGCTCATTGCGCTTACCTCGTTTAGGAACAGGCGCAAGATAAGGACTGTCCGTTTCACTCAGTACACGATCTTTAGGCGTTACAGAAAGAACATCTCTGACATTATCCCCATTCTTAAAGGTAAGAATTCCACCAAATCCTAGGTAGTAACCCAAATCAAGGAACTTATTTGCTTCATCCACACCTTCACTAAAGCAGTGAATTACACCAGTCTCATTTACTAGATTATCCTTTAGAGTCGTGTAGATGTCTTCCCATGAATTTCTCATGTGAACGATAATTGGTAGTTTATGTTGATTCGCATATTCAATTTGTCTGATGAACATCTCGTTTTGTTCAACTTTATACGTCTCATCCCAGTAATAATCTAAACCAATCTCACCAACCGCAACGACTTGAGGATGATCTAAGTAAGCCATCATCGCAAGAAACTCTTCTTCACTTCGTTCGTGTACCGTTGTCGGATGAATCCCAACCGCAAGATCAAACATCGTATTTCCTTCAACGCGTTTGAGGGCTTCTTCAACTTGCTTGAGTGATCCACAGATAATGCATATTTTACCAATATTGTTTTCAATCGCATTGTGTATGATGTCATCAAAATCTTCGATTAACCCTTCACTCACAATATGAGCGTGGGAATCGATCCAATAGTTATTCATAATGCCTACTTTCCTAAACAGAATCGAGCGAATATTTCGTCGAGTATGTTGATATCTTTTCTTAGTTTAATCACTGAAGCGAGTTCCGTATAAGCTTCGTTTAAGTCAATAATGACTAGATCAAGCTCCATTCCAAACTCCAATGCTTCAATAGCACGTTCCATCGCAAGGTAACTCATTTGTACCGATGCGATTTGTCTTTGATTTGACAGTGTCGGTTGAGTAAGTGCTATTTTGTGTTCAGCATAGCGTTGATTAATTTCATCTACTAATGCATCCACATCTTGATTCAATGCACTCACATAGATTCCCTCTTCATTTGTTTCTTTAAGGTCTATCTTGTTATAAACAATGATGCGTTCTTTATTTTTCGTTGCTTCCAATAAATCTAAGTCCTCTTGGTCGCGTTCTTGGCTTGCATCAAATACAATGATTACGAGTTCTGCTGTTTCAAGTGCTGCTCGACTCTTCTCAATTCCGATCTGTTCAATCTTATCGCCTGTGTCTCTGAGACCTGCCGTATCCACAAGATGTAGTGCAACGTTTTCTAAACGAATCCATCCTTCTACAAGGTCTCGTGTGGTTCCTGCGATATCAGTAACAATCGCTTTATCTTCATCAAGAAGAACATTCAGTATACTGGACTTCCCAACGTTGGGTTTTCCGAGTATAACTGTCTTAACGCCCTCTTTAAGGATGCGTCCTGATTTAGATTCCACAAGAATCTTATTGAGTCCTTTGAGGAACTTTTTTGAAGCAGGAAGAATAATATCCTCTGTCATAACCTTTACGTCATCATATTCAGGATAATCAATGTTTACTTCAATGTTCGCAATGATCTGAATTAATTCTTCAAGAAGTGGATCAATAAGTTTCTTCACGTTTCCTTGAACACCTGAAATTGCGAGCTCTGCTGCGAATTCATTGGGTGCTTGAATGAGTTCCATCACCGATTCTGCTTGGGAAAGGTCAATTCTTCCATTGAGGAATGCACGTTGTGTGTATTCACCATTTCTGGCCATACGAGCGCCTTCGCTTAAACAAAGTGCAAGGATTTTCTTCGTTACAAGAATTCCACCGTGACATGATATTTCTACCACATCTTCTTTTGTATAGGTACGCGGTGCCTTAAATACTGAAACCAGAACTTCATCGACTGTGTCCTTGGTTACGGGATCAATAATGTGCCCATAACTTACAGAGTGAGATTCTACTTCTTTAAGATTGCGCGAAAAAAGACGGTCAGCGATTTCAATTGAATCACTGCCGCTCAGTCTTAATACTGATATTGCACTTTCTTGAAGTGCCGTTATAATTGCTACTATAGTATCTGTCATCATGCGCTCATTATATCATAATAGCATTTCATTGTATTGTGATATAATTGATAAAAAGGAAGACGCATTT
>JAAYNU010000159.1 GCA_012520695.1 Erysipelothrix sp. | reverse complement strand
CATTTCATCTTCATCATAATCAAAGAAAGCATTGTTGGCAGGATTCTCAACAGTGAAAGACATATAGTAACTGATACCAATATAGTCCACGCATCCTTGTTTTAGGTCGTGTAGGTCTTGATCGGTGATATCGAGTGCGATATTTTTGCGCTCGAAGTATGCCTTCATATAACCTGGATAGATCCCTCTAACGTGTATGTCTGTAAAGAATTGACGCTTTTGCATCGCAACTGAAGCCATCATGATATCTTCTGGGTTGCTGCTTGCTGGATATATTGGGCACATAGCAACCATACATCCAATCTTAAATTCTGGATTAATTTCATGTCCTAGTTTGACTGCTTGTGCACTCGCAACTAATTCATAGTGTGCTGCTTGGTACATAAGCTGTTCTCGATCATCACCTTCTTTTGGATTAATTCCTGAGTTAGTGAATAAGGAAAAATCTGAATTGAAATTCGTTTGATTATTAATTTCATTAAAGGTCATCCAGTGAGTTACAACATTCTTATAGCGCTCAAAGCAAACCTTCGCAAACTTCATGAAGTATTCAATACAAATTCTATTTCTAAATCCGCCATATTTCTCAACAAGATAATAGGGCATTTCGAAGTGGGCTAGTGTAACGACTGGCTCTATGCCCAATCTATGACATTCTTCGAATAGATCATCGTAGAACTTTAAGCCTTCTTCATTTGGATGTTCCTCATCACCTCTTGGGAATATTCGAGTCCAAGCAATACTTGTTCTGAATGCTTTAAACCCCATCTCTGCGAATAGTGCGAGATCTTCCTTATAGTTGTCGTAGAAACGAATTGCATCGTGATTTGGATAATAAGCTTCCGGTAGAACGCCGTCTGTAATTTGACGCGCCTGTCCGTGCTGCCCTCGTGTCATCACATCTGCAGTACTAATTCCTTTACCATTCTGGTCCCATGCACCTTCTGCTTGGTGTGCAGCGATAGCGCCACCCCATAGAAAATCATCTGGGAAACCTTTGTCTTTCATTCTTCCACCCCTTTACTGTTTAGCTATGTAAGCACTACCATTGTAAACCCTGTGATTTAATAAACAAGGTCATACACGTAGTCTGGGACAGATTCCACAACATGGTACAAAAAAGACAGTCAAGGCGACTGTCAGATGTTTGTGATATTTTTTGCGATGGATTCGATAATATGAATTACAGGAACTTGTGTTGTGAGATTAACATGATCCGGTAATACATCTTCGGGTAAATGATAATTAATATTCAAATCAGATATCTTCGAAATTGTATTTTTAGATGAATTTGTAATCGAGATGATATAACAGTTCTCGTTCTTCATTTGGTTAATGGTGTTGATGAGCTCTTTAGTTTCACCACTCACTGAAAGGACAACGATGACTGCTTCACTTTCAACTCTCACAGGAAAGAAGGGATCATCAATGGCCAGCGCGAATTTCCCGACATTCGAAAAATAACGAGCAGCATAATTCGCTAGAATACCAGAAGTACCAATTCCGAGAAAGATTACGGAATGAACCTTACAGATGTATGATGCGGCGAGATCAATGACCTCATTGAACTCATTATTATTAATCATTTTAAAGTATTCGAGTACCGATTCTGTATTATTTCTATACTCAATAGTCTCATTCTTGTCCATAGACATCTTTAGATAGAGTTTAAACTCAGCATAGCCTTGGAAATTTAACTTCTTACAAAATCGTAGAATTGAAGTCGGTGAAACATGAGCGATTGTCGCTAAGTCTCGAATCGTCATTGATACAACTTCTTCACGGTGCGAAATAATGTAGTTATATAGATCGTATTCTAAATCGTTAAGTAATGACAGATTTTCAGAATTGAACACGTGTTTTTCCTCCATGTATTATCTTTATAATATCACAAATACAGGCTCTTTGAAGGATGGATATGGATATGCTAAATAAAGCATCGGGTCCGTTGCTGGTGGATCATGGATTTTAATTCATAAGTTTATGGATATATTATTCTCAGCCATTCAATTATGGAGGACGTGCAGGCGAACCATGAGATCCTTTCGAAGCGTTCGGACTATATCGGTGCTCGACGACATAAACACTTTATTGACAGAACTTAATAAGAATGGTTTCTTCTGAGTCTTCACCTGAAGATTATGAAAGGGGCGAAATCTTTTTTGCTTTAGTCCAACTATTTGATTACAAGCTTTGAGAATAGAAGCTAAAATTGAAATTATCACACAATCATTAAATTATCATATCGTTGATAATTTAATGATTGTGTGATAATATTAAGTTAAGAAGAGGTGAAAATATGAATAATCATAAAGAAACTAAGAATCTATTTAATAGTGTTGGTATCATAATGGATGATGGAACCAAACCAGTGTTCACTGAATCTTTACCAATGTTCTATTATAAGAGATACAATTTCAGAGAATTCAGGATCGAAGGATATAATAAACCAATTTTATTGTTAGAATTAGTTCAAAAAATAAATAGTTTGGTTGAAATAGTTTCGAATCTAGATTTTATTAGTAGGAAATTCTCTGGTGAACTTGTAGTTAAATTTGAAGAGCTACCTTCATTCTGGAGAATGCAATTAATCAAAGAAAGGATTCCTTTCATAGTAAAAGAGGAAGTTTACCTACCATTTATTGGAGCGCTCTTAAAGCCAAATTATGATAAAAGAGCAATATTTTCAGAACAATTCACTCCTGCACAACAACATATCTTCATTGGTATTTTAATTTTGTCAAAAACAAAAAGAAATATAACTCCTAAAGATTTATCAAATCAAACACAACTATCAATGCCAACTATCTATCGAAGCCTGGACTTAATGGCGAACATTGGAATTTATAATAATATAGAAAAAAACAAACATAATTCTTGGTCACTAGCGATGGATACTGCAAACATTTGGAATACAGGAAAAGATTTAATGATATCTCCAGTTATAGGGGAAATCGTCATGTCGAAAGAAGAATTTGATAAAGTTAAGAACAGATTAGAATGTTTCGTTAGTGGTAACGGAGCACTCGCGTATTACACCAATCTAGAGGAATTCGGAACGGATACCTATGCTATTAGCATTAGTACTTATAAGGAATTAGTTGAAAGATTTTCTTACTATTCAAACGAACAGTTTAATTCTTATCAAATGAAAAATCATTCATCTGATTTTGTAACACTTGAAGTTTGGAGTTATGGACCCATAAAAGTTGATGATCTAAATAAGTATGTTGATCCTATTTCACTATATTTAATAAATAGGAAGAATCCAGATGCTAGGGTTCAGTCTGAGTTAAATAATTTATTAGAGAGGGAGTTTACATTTGAAGAATAACGTCAATGATAAATTTGTAGAATACTTTTCTGAATTCAAGGACTGTTATGTAGTTATCGGTGGTACGGCTCTTTCAATTGTGACGACACTAATAGGGCTAACTACTAGAGCAACAAAAGATTATGACTTGGTTCTAATTGAAGAAAATCTTACGAAGAAATTTATGGATAGATTTCATAAATTTGTTGAAGATGCTGGATATAATCAGTATAAGAAATTTAAATGATTCAAATCACTCTATATCGGTTCGATAAACCGACGAATAAAGATTTTCC
Source organism: Erysipelothrix sp. (assembly GCA_012520695.1). Lineage (GTDB taxonomy): Bacteria > Bacillota_I > Bacilli_A > Erysipelotrichales > Erysipelotrichaceae > Erysipelothrix. The sequence continues at coordinate 2,934 of JAAYNU010000159.1, read as the reverse complement.
AGAAATGATAGAGATATATTCTAGAAATCCCATAGATTTTAAACTAAGTGTTATGAATCAACGAAGGCCAATAGCATTTGATGGAGCTTATAGTTTATCAGCTCTCTTATTGAGTGACGAATACTACTCCCTGATAGAATACGCTACTCTTCTTAGTGGTGAAGGTTTAAGATATTTATCAATTGGATATTTGATTGTATTCAAAGCAAAAGCATGGCTTGATCTAACATTGAGAAAAGAGCTCGGCGAAAAAGTAAAGAGTTCGGATATTAAGAAACATATAAATGATGTCTTTCAATTGGCTCAAGGGTTAACTGGTAATGAGCTTTTACATCTAAATGAGATTGTAGTAGAGGACATGAAAAAATTCATTCAAAGGATGAATGAATCAGAAATAGATTATGCGATTAATATAAGAAGTGCATTCAGTAAAGAGGAAACGGTTGAAGTGCTGGTAAAACTTTTTTGTGATTCACAGATACTTGTAAATTAGAATCTTTAATAGTGTGAATTTAATCAGAGAAAACGGAAACTATTCAATAGTCTCCGTTTTGTTTTATATTATCTTCTCTTCGAACGCGCCATTTGACGATACGTGTGTCGTTTACCTCTGATGGCTACTGAGAGTGTGGTGATGTTTTCAGGGTGGGCTATACCGCTGAAGCCTGCATCCCCGATGTGCTGGATGTCAGCACCTGCCATTTTTGATTGAAGGGCAATGGTCTCAATGAGGCTATTGGATGACCCTTCTTGACTGGTTCCTATGGTTGTCATGGCGAGACCTTTGTGGTCGTGAATAAGGTCTACGAATTTCTTTGTTTGTTCCGTGGTGAAGCCTGGGACGGTTCCTGGTGCAGGAACGAGGATGACATCTGCTCCAGATGTGATGAATTCTTCGATTGTTTCGGAATCGTAGATGTTTCCAGCGCCTGCTCCGTGCATCTTACCGGCAATGATGAGAACGTCGTCTCCTAGGACTCTTCGTGTTTCTTTAATGCCTCGAGTGATGTCGTCGCTGTTGATACCTGTGTTTGGGTTTGCGGTGATGACAACGTAGTCGAAGCCTTGTTCCTTGAATTTTATTAAGTTCTTCTCATTGAGACGTGCGCCTTCGTTATAGGGAATGTGTTCTGGGACGGGTTCTAGGTTTACGCCAATGAAGCGTCCTACGATAGTCTTGAAGTCTTTGATGTAGTTTGGGTTTTGTTTGTTTTCCTTGATCTTATTTTTAATTTGATCAATGTTTCCTTCGAGTCCTCCGAACATATTGAAGTGGTTGTCGTCGTATCCGAAGATGAAGGGTGATTCAAAGCTAAAGGTATTGAGTGTAATCATATCTGCTCCAAAGGCACTGGCTGTTTCTGGATTTGAGATCCCGTCTAGTAGGGGCATGATGCTGATAACTGTTTCCGACATTACCGTTCGTCCTTCTGTTTTAGTGATGGATTCAATGATGTCTTGTTTTGTGTAAGTCATAAAGTCTGTGTGGTTTAAATCAAAGATTCTTTTCATGTGTTGTGTTCTCCTTTTATGTGCTTTAATTATATCATGGATAAAAAAATATCACTGATGAAGTGATGTTAGATGGATTCGATTCCAAGGAAGCTTTCGAATACCGTGATTGAATCAATGCTTGATTGAAGAGTTGAGCTTTCGGAGAAGATTCGGATGAGAGGTTCGGTTCCTGAGAATCGAGCACAGACCCATGAATCGTCTTTGAAGTATACTTTAACACCGTCAATGTATGAGACACGATCAATTTCTTGGTCGAATATTGGGACTTGTTTCTGCTCCAAGAGGAGTGTGTGTACAAGTTCTTTATTCTCGTCGCTGAATCGGTAGTCTCTTTCTTGGTTGTAATATGAGCCGTATTTCTCGTAGATTTCTTTTACGAGTTGGTGAATGGTTTTCTTAGTAACTGCAATCATTTCTACGAGAAGTGTTGCCGCAAAGATTCCGTCTTTACCAGAAATGTGTCCTCTAATGGTGAGTCCTCCACTGGATTCTCCACCAATGAGTGCGTTGTATTTTTCCATACCTTCAGTGATATGTTTGAATCCAACCGGTGTTTCAATAGCTTCTTCGCCGTGGTCTTTTGCGATTTTATCGAGCATGTGTGTAGTTGATAGGTTTCTTACTACTGCACCCGTCCATTGTTTGTATTCAAGTAAGTAGTAATAGAGTAGGCAGAGTAAGAGGTTTGGGTGGATGAAGTTTCCAAACTCATCAACGATTCCAATTCGGTCAGCATCTCCATCAGTTGCGATTCCCATATGAAATGATTCTGACTTAACCATTTCTTGGAGCTTTCCAAGGGTTGCGGATGCGGGGGATGGGAGTTTTCCTCCGAAAAGTGTATCGTGTCGATCGTTAATGATTTCCACATCAACGCGTGCTGAGTTGAGGATTGTGGAAAGTGATGTTTTGGATACGCCATGCATTGGATCAACAAGGACTCTTAGATTTGCATTGCGAATGGCCTTGATGTCCATGGAGTCGATGATGGAGTCAATGTAGTTATTGTTTGGTTTGTAGTATGAGATGATGCCGCTCTTAAGCCCTTCTTCGAAAGGAATTGTTCTGATGGTTCCTAGTTTTCTTAGATTGATTTCAAGTTGGTCAGTTGTTTTTTGGTCCGCATCTTTTCCACCTTTAGTGAAAACCTTAACACCATTATAGAGTGCTGGGTTATGGCTTGCGGTGATTGCGACACCGTAGTTAGTGTTGAGTTCTTTTACTCCGAACATAGTAATGGGAGTTGGGACTGCTTTTTCGATGAAGTGAACTTTGATGTTGTTGCCTGCAAGGACTTCTGCGAGCCACATCGCTGCGACATCGGATAAGAATCGGCGGTCGAATCCGATGACAACTCCGTTGTCGTGCTCTTCCATTGATAATGCTTGAGCAAGTTTTTGTACATTTGCCTTGGTGAAT
>JAAYNU010000158.1 GCA_012520695.1 Erysipelothrix sp. | reverse complement strand
ACAATCGTTGATAGAACGTTAAAGACAAAGTGGTTTAATCCAACACCAAACGAAAGGTTTCCACCAATCATTGCATTTAGGTGTTCAATAAATGCTGAATAAGGACTAATGATTAACATCATCAATAATGCACCCGCAATATTATAAATTGCATGGAACCAACCCGCTCTACGCGTTGAAACTGACCCCCCTACTGAAGCAAGAATTGCTGTAAGAGTTGTACCAATGTTTGAACCAAAGACGAATGCGGAAGCCGCAACCATGGTCATACCACCGTTTTGATAGATCTTCTGAACAAGCGCAATAACCGCTGTAGAAGAGTTAATAATCGCTGTCGTTACCGTACCCGCAATTAATGCTAACCATGAGTTTTGTGACATTGTTAACATGAAATTCTCAAACCAAGGATATTCCTGCAAGAGAATCAGCTTATCACTCATGAGTTGTAGACCCACAAAGGTAATACCGAATCCAAACAGAATTGTCCCAATATTTTTATATTTTTTACGATTGGTAAAGGACATAATCATTGCTCCCAAGAATACTGCATAGTATCCAAGTACCTCGATATTCAATCCAATCATCAATGCTGTAACAGTGGTACCAATATTCGCACCAATTGAAATACCAATCGCTTGTTCGAGGGACATTAATCCCGCACGAACTAAAGAGATTGAGATAACAGTTGCAGCTGTACTTGACTGCATGATTGCAGTAATTACAGTACCAACTAATATCGCAGATATTAAGTTACCTGTATATTTTTCGATATAGTCTCGAATCTTCGGACCCGCCGCATCTTTGAAACCATCTCCTAATAATTTAATACCTAACATGAATAATCCAAAACCGCCTAAAATGACATTGATGCCTAAGTCAGCGAATGTCGGCATTGCTGTCGCAAATATTTGCATGTTGATTCCTCCATAAATAATTGAACACATCGAAACAATTATATCACATTAAAATCACTTATTCATTTACAAATTCAATTCACTTATTTGCTATACTATGAGTGGAGAAATTACTATGAAAAACAACCCTTATGATAATGAGACATTCTTCAATGAGTACAGTAAAATGGCACGATCACAGTTTGGTTTAGAAGCAGCCGGTGAATGGGAGACTATGATAGATTTACTTCCCAATCTAGAAGGTCTCAACATCTTGGATTTAGGATGTGGATACGGATGGCACTGCGCTTATTTCAAGAACAAAAAAGCTAACAAAATACTAGGCATCGACATATCAGAAAAGATGATCAAGAAGGCAAAAGAAATCAATTTATCACTAAACATTGAATACCTAGTCAAAGACTTCTACTCCCTTAACGACATCAATGATTCATATGATCTCGTATTCAGTTCTCTCGCAATTCACTATATACAAGACTTTGAAAATCTCACCAAACAAGTCCGTAAACTACTTAAACCAAAAGGAACATTCCTCTTCTCAGTAGAACACCCAATATTCACTGCAGAAGGGTCACAACAGTAGATACTAGACGATAAAGGCATTCCCATGTATTGGCCAGTAGACCGCTATTATGATGAATCACAGCGCTCCAGTCAGTTCCTAGGGCAAACAGTAAGCAAGTATCATCATACAATGACTACATTCAATAACACACTGATTAAAGAAGGCTTCACCATCGACGCAGTAACCGAAGTCATCCCACCTAAAGCATGGGTTGATCTTGATGAAAGAAATCAAGATGAGATGCGTAGACCCATGATGTTAATTATCAAAACCCATATAGCATAAAGAAGAACCACAAGTTCTTCTTTTTTATAACTTCTTAACTTTAAATCTAAGAACAGTCTTCAACTTATCAGAATCTGCTTTTCTTGGATCCCCAATATATACTTCTCGATGAATGGGACTCAATCGTTCAAGATTGTGTTCAGCACAAAAGGCTTCCATTAAATCAAACGATTCGCGTTCATGATCATAACTTCCAATATGCATCATTTGAACACAAAGACCTTCACAGATTGATTCAAATGTTATACTGTGAATAAGTTCATTCGATTTCGCATCCGCAACTGCTTCTAAATTTGAATGCGCTAATTCACTAGAGACAAAATCAGGTTGTCGAATCATGATTTTATACTTAAAGTCATCTTTAGTGAATAAGTCACCCTCTTTCATATTCTCGAGAAATGAATCCGTGAGTGACCATACGCCTTCCAATGGGTAGACTGTGTATTCAAAATAACCCTCAGGCACCTTCCCCTTTTTAGGCATCATTCGTATGCCATAGGATGCTCCGTATAAAGCTTCGATTGCTTTTTCCAAAGCTTTCCGAATTAGGATTCCCTTCTCCTTCGATTGTATAGAATTTAAACGCAGGAAGATCAACCAATTCAGGTTTCGTTTTAGGTATGTAGAACTCTTTCTCGTGTTTACGCCATTCGTGTTTCATGTATGTATCGCTCCTTCTATTATCATATGGATAAAAAAAAGCATTCAACAAGATATTCGTTTTCAACAATCAATCTATTGAAATCTTTCAAACACTAATGTTGCTTGGATGCGGTCGCCTCCACCCCAACCTTTACTACCACCATTTGAAGTTGAAATTGTGTGTAAACGATAACCCAAGCTCACTTGGTTATTGATGACACTCTCAAGTTCCACAAGATTACCTGACCCTGTACCAAATAACTTTTCTTTCAATGTTACTTGCATCACAACATAGGGTAACCTCTCATTGGATGCGGTCGAAAACGATGACTCTTTTGCTAGTTCTTCGAAAAAACTCATAACAGTCCTCCTATAGTATCTTTCTAGGCAAATACTACCATTAATAATTTGGTCGGTCAATGCAAGAAAAGAATCACACCAAAGTTTAAGTCGTCTATACATCATCGCCAATCAATCGGTATTGATATTCATTTTCTATTACTCATAATCTCTAAACCCCAATCAACCACATCACCAATCAATTCATGATTACGATAAACATTCACCTTAACTAAACAGTATTATGGTATGGTATCTTTAGTTTATCAAAGGGTGATTTTATGGATAAAATTAATTATTTAGTCCCAGCAACAATTATTTACTTAGTTTTATTGTTTGGAATCGGGAATCTATTCGCACAACCTGGAACCGACGTTCTTGTTGCGACATCTATTTTCTGGGGATTTACATTACTAGGTTATGTACTAATCTCATTGCATAAAGAATAAGTTCTAGACAGTCTGGAATAGTATAAGAATAACATCCGCTTACAAGGGATGTTATTTTTATGTTCAAGCGTAAAAAAATCACACCTTAGTGTGACTTGTTATATTTATATGGTGGAGCTTAGCGGGCTCGAACCGCTGACCTCCTGCGTGCAAGGCAGGCGCTCTCCCAACTGAGCTAAAACCCCATATGCAATGTGCAAGATTATTATAGACCTTCTCGTGATTGATTTCAAGAGGATTAAGGAAAATGAGTGCAAAAAAGAACGACAATTAACGTCGTTCTTGTGATGAGCTTAAATAGTCCTCTAGACTTACATAAATTTCAATGTTAGGGGAAGTACTGAGGTGAATCACTATCTTGGATATATTCTTCTTACTATAAATCATTGAGTCAATAGGCATCTATTGATCACCGGACTTAAATAGTATTTCATGAGCAGAATATCCTCCATATCGTCCATTTCTGATTTGCTCGCGGCGAGCCTCTTTAATCTCTGTTCCAAAGGCAACCTGGTCGGTGTTTTGATAGTCTAATACATTTACTCTTAGTTGTTTCTCATCGTTTGATTTGAAGCGTCTGGACAGTGTTATATGATCATCTTCCATTAGGATGTAAGTATTGTATTTGTTACTCTAATAGTGGTCCAATTGGATTCTCTCTAGGTTGAGCAAGTGCATATACAATGCCCAGGAAAATCATGATGATTAAAGCATAGTAGATTATAGAACCAATCCCAGTGGGCTGAATTTTTTTCTCATATTAGCCTCCTCTTTTATTACTTCTTGAAATGTTTAACTTGTTTAATAACATCATCAAACATTTCTGGAAACTTAATATGAGTAAAATACAGTCCGTGAATAAGTAGTCCAATAAATAAGAAAATCGAGATACTACCCGTCCCCATAGCTTGGCTTCTTAAATCAAATCCAATGTAGATGAATATGAGAGTCAGAATAAACAAACTTACAGGCACTGCCAGACCCAACGTCTCTTTATTTTTCTTAACAAAATCATTGTCTTGTAGATTCACCACAACCTCAACCGCAATCGCAAGAACAAGCACGATGAAGTAGAGTGTTCCGAAGTTTAGTCCTCTGAATGCATAATCAATTACATTAACTGAATCTGAATACCCCATAAAATTAATTTTATAAATGCTCGCAAACATCAATAGAAATGATACCCCTATATAAACCAAGCGGACTCGATCCGCTTTTCCAAAGTTAACCTTAAACTCAAGGTCGTTCTTTGGTTTTACTTCTTCAATAACTTCTTTTTCTTCCATATTAATTTTCTCCTTATAATATCATAAATAAATGTTTTAATAGGCTATTTGTAATGAGTTACCTTAACTGGGTTATTAATAACATACATTCACGCAAATAAAAAACGACTTCTAAGAAGTCGCTTAATATAATTAGTGTTCGTTTGGATCATCAATCGCATCTTGATGCGTTGGATGAACAGTTCCCTCGACATGGTCAGGTCCTGCATAAATTGTGTAGAGCTTCAATGGTACGTCCCCTGTATTAGTTATGTTATGCCACATATCCGCTGGGACGAAGATTGCGAAGTCAGCTTTAACTTGTTCTTTGAATGAGAGTTCTTTTTCACTCGCACCCATCTCACATAAGCCTTCTCCTTCTTCGATTCTAATAAATTGATCAATTCCCTCATGTACCTCAAGTCCGATATCATCACCGGGTTGAATTGTCATAAGTGTCGCTTGGAGTTTTGTTCCTGTCCAAATTGTAGTTCGGTAATTCTCATTCGCAAGAGTCATT
>JAAYNU010000157.1 GCA_012520695.1 Erysipelothrix sp. | reverse complement strand
AGGCGATTTCTTCCATTTGGAAATAAATAATATCATCATAACAGTATAAAATTCCCATGTGGTACTTTTCACCCAATGCTTCCATTTCTTCGCATTGCTCATATGTCATGGTTGGAAGTGAGTCAAAGTTTTCACTTGGAAGATGGTAAGTTCTCAGTCCATTCAGACAAATTAGACCGTATCCTTCTTTATCAATATCGAGTGCTTGAGCGATTTTTACAGCTCCATCATGCGATCTCCCGGTCGCAATCACGAATTCAATGCCCTTGCGCTTCAGCTTACTAACAACCTCTTTGGTGAATTGAGTTACTTCATGATTATTATTAATAAGCGTTCCATCAACATCACTTGCCACTAATTTAATATTTTTCATTTTTCTTTCCTCCTATAAACGAATAAAACCAACAGTGTCTTCTTAAAAAAAGCACCGTTGGTTTTAGATTATTTCATTGCTTCGATTGCTTTTTTAAGTTTTTCGTGTGGATCTTCCCAACCTTCTGGTTTGATTGTTTTTCCATCCGCATTATAATGTGGCTTACCATCTTCCCATAGCTTGCTCATATTCGCATGTTGAACAATATTGAATAAAGGTTCTGGTACTACACCCATTTCCACAAGTGTACCAAGAGCGAAATAGATTGTATCAATCATTGCGTCTGCTTGTTCTGTAATATCCGTTGCTTCAAGAAATTCATCAATTTCCTCAAGCATCCACTTATAACGTTTTTCAGCACGTTCTTTTGCCATTAATACAGGTGTTTCTGATACCGGGTGATCAAATTTATCATGGAAGTCTTTTACTGCTTCCCATTCTTTATTCATTCCCATCGTGTTCTCCTTTTTACTCATGACAATATCTTATCATATTTAGAGAAGTTCTTTTCGCAATTGTGCATCCGATTTCGGACTTAAGTACTTTGGAGCGATATCAAACACACTCATTGCCCCAAAGGTTCCTTCTGAATGAAGACGATATGCAGCGCGCGCATAGGCAAGTGCCACAGATGCTGTGAACTCAGGATTACTCTCAAGAGATAATTTATATTCCATGACATGTGATACATCAGAACTTGTTCCTTGTCTTAGCACAATTCCTCCATGAGGCATGGTACTGTGATTCTTTTTCAATTCATCCATTGAGATAAAATGAACAGTCGTCTCATAAGGTTCAAAGTAATTTGGCATCGTCACAATGGATTCACGAACAGAATTTTCATCTGATTCGTCTTCCAATACTACGAAACATTCACGAACATGTTTATCACGTGTTTCTAATTCCAATACTTCATGATTTCTCAGACGATCAATCACCACTTCATTAGGAATCGTATACTGAACTGCATCAAGAACACCTTCAAGGCGTCTTAGCGCATCTGAATGGCCTTGGCTTACGCCTTTACCCCAAAATGTGTTTGTTTGTCCGTTCGGAAGGATTGCCTCACTCATCAGCCTTTGAATGCTGAAAAGACCCGGGTCCCAACCACTTGAAATGATGGATGTTGTATTATTAAGTTTTGAAACATTATCCACTTTATCAAAGTGCTCTGGAATGAGTGCATGATTATCATACGTATCTACGACATTATAATAAGCTGCGAGCTCGGGCGTTTGATGTGGTAAGTCAGTAGCAGATCCGCCACATAAAATACAAACATCAATATCCAGTTTCCCACTTAATAAATCATTATAAGGGAATACTTTCGCACCCAGTGTCTTCACTGATTCAGGATTTCTTCGAGAGAATACCCCAACCAATTCCACATCACTCACATTTGAAATTGCGATTTCTACGCCACGGCCTAAATTCCCGTAACCAACAATCGCAACCTTAATCATGATTAAGTACATCCTTCATTTCATAGCGACCTGCTTTGGCACTCACCATAAATTCACACGCCTTAAGCGAACCTTGCGCAAATATTTTTTTAGAAAAAGCAGTATGTTTAATTTCAATGACTTCATCAACACCCGCAAAGATCACACTGTGCTCGCCCACAATCGTACCACCACGAACTGCATGAACACCTACTTCACTAGCAGTGCGCTTCGCATCGTTACCGTGTCGTCCGTAGACGGCGTGGTCGCGATCATCAGATGCCTCTAAGACAGAACCCAACAACATCTCTGCTGTTCCACTTGGCGCATCAACTTTAAGATTATGATGCTTCTCAATAATCTCGACATCATAGCCCTCAAGCATCTTGCTTAGTGCGGTTGTGATATCCAACATCGCATTAATACCCAAACTGAAATTGCCGGATTGAAGCACTGGAATATGAGAAGAAGCAAGATCAATCATTTGATGATGCCCTTCATCCAGACCTGTTGCCGCAATCACTAAGGGTTTCTTCACACTGACTGCTTTGTTTAGAATATCTTTTAAAGCACTGGGATGTGAGAAGTCTAAGATGACATCAAAGTCTTCTTTAATCTCACTTAAATCTGTATATACAGGAAAGGATGCATCGGCTAATACGTTTGAATAACCTGCGACGATGTCCGAAGTTAATTCAGACACTACATGCCCCATTACACCGTTATAACCACTTAAAAGAATTTTCATAGCATACCCACTTTCTTCATTTCTGAACTGAGTAAATCACGTGTAGCTTGTGTTGCCGGTACAAGTGGTAGGCGCAGTGATTGGGATTCATATCCCATTAATTTTAAGGCTGCCTTCACTGGAATTGGGCTTGGCTCCACAAATAATGCATCAATCAGTGCTTTATATTTAATTTGTAGGGTATTTTCTCCCTTTTCAAGATAATCCATCACGAGATCGTGCGTTTCTTTGGGTAGGATGTTTGCGACAACTGAAATTACGCCCACACCACCTAATGATAATAAAGGCACAATCATGTCATCATTTCCTGAATACAATGCGAAGTCCGGGCCGCATAAGCGTCTTACTTCGAGCGCAAGTCCCATATCTCCACTCGCATCTTTTAAACCAACGACGTTATCAAGACTAGATAAGCGATATGTTGTTTCTGCTGAGAGATTAATATTTGTACGACCTGGTACGTTATAAAGGATAATTGGAACATTTACTTCTTTACTTACCGAAAGGAAGTGTTGGTACAGACCTTCTTGTGTTGTCTTATTGTAGTAAGGTGTTACGCATAATAAACCATCAACACCAAGTTTCTCTGCTTCAACACTTAGGTGCACCATGTGTGCAGTATTGTTAGAGCCCGTACCCGCAATAACTGGGATACGACCCGCAATTGTCTTAACTGTGAAATCAATGAGGGATAATTGCTCCTCATCACTCAGAGTAGCGGATTCTCCAGTAGTTCCTGTGATCACAATCGCATCGGTTTGATTCGATACATGAAATTCAAGTAACTCGTTCAATACCTCATAATCAATTGAACCATCATTTTTGAAGGGTGTCACGATCGCAACACCTGAACCTTTAAATAATGTCATAAGTTTCTCTCCTTTATAATGTTCTCTGCAATTTGAACTGTATTGGTTGCTGCACCCTTACGGATATTATCCGCGACACACCATAGATTAAGTCCATGTTCTAAACTGAAGTCTCTTCGAATGCGTCCGACAAATACATCGTCTTTCCCATCCGCATTTTCTGCAAGTGGATAGATATTATTTGCGACATCATCTCTTAGCGTAATGCCTGGATAATTTGCCATAGCAGCTTTTACGTCTTCTACGTCGAAGTCCTTTTCAAGTTCCACATTGATGTTTACTGCGTGGGTGTTCACAATTGGCACGCGAACCGTTGTGGCTGTAACTCGTAAATCAGGTTTATTAAGAATCTTACGCGTTTCTTCAATCATTTTCATTTCTTCTTTTGTATAGCCATTGTCTTCAAATGAATCAATGTGAGGAAGAATGTTATTTGAAATTTGGTAAGGGTAGTTAAATGTCGTTTCGTTTTCTAAGTCCGCAACTCCCGCAACACCTGATCCAGATACAGCCTGGTACGTTGAATAAACAACGCGCTTAATACCGTATAAATCATCAAGTACTTTAAGGGGTAATACGGATTGGATTGTTGAACAGTTTGGATTTGAAATCAGGTTCGAAGAACCAATTGCATTCGCATTTACTTCAGGGACAATCAGTGGCACATCTGAGTTCATTCTGAATACTGAACTGTTATCAATGACCACTGCTCCTTGTTTTACTAATAGCGGTGCATAGTGCTCGGAGATACTTCCGCCTGCACTCATCAGCGCAATATCAATCTTCTTACTCGCAATATTTTCTTCAGTGAGTTCAATGATGGTGTGTGATTTTCCTAGAAACTCCACAACACTTCCTGCACTACGCTTAGATGCGAAAAGGTATACTTCCCCAATTGGTAATTGGCGTTCTTCGAGTACGTTTCGAATGGTTTCACCAACCATTCCTGTTGTTCCAATAAGAGCGATGTTAATCATAAGTTAAAGGCTGCAGCGAGGGCCTTCACCGTCCTTTCGGTATCGTCGCTGTCAATGATGAATGAAATACTAATTTCAGATGTTGATACTTGGTGGAAATGAATGGACTCATTCGCAAAGACTTCAAAGACATCTGCGGCTACTCCGGGCTGATTGCGCATCGCATTCCCAATGATGGATACTTTTGATACATCATCTTTGATGCGGTATTCTTGTTCTCCCAATGATTCAATAATCTTGAGTGCTCCTGCACAATCTTCTTTTGAGATCGTGAATGAAATGTCTTTCTCATATGTTTGAGAAATCACGTCGACCGATACGCCCTCTTGCGCAAGTTGCGTGAAGAGTTGGGCTACATTTAAGTCAGTATGGTTTAAGTTAATTAATACAACTTCTTTCATAATGGATACGTTGGTAATAATATTTTCTTCTAACATGTCACTGTCTCCTTTAATGATGGTCCCGGGAGTATCCGCGGTATTTAATAGTATATGGATTGGGATTTGATGCTTAGCAGCAAGTTCAACGGAACGTGGTTCGATAATGCTTGCCCCTAAGTTTGCCATTTCCATAGTTTCTGAATAAGAAAGCGATGAAAGTTTTCTTGCAGTTGGATGAATTCTTGGATCTACGGTGTAAATTCCCGCTACATCTGTATAGATTTCAACGGGTGATTTCAATACACATGCAAGTGCGACGGCTGAAATATCCGATCCCCCTCGTCCCAGTGTAGTGATATCTCCACGAGAATTTAATCCTTGAAACCCTGCGACCACTAATACTTTGTAAGAATTGAAGCTTGATTCAATGCGCTTCAAGTTGATTCGTGAAATTTTTGATTTGGAATGATTACCATAGGTAATAATCCCTGCCTGAGCACCCGTAAGTGACATGCTGGAAACACCCAGTTCTGTGAGTGCCATTGTCAGATAGGCGATGCTCATTTGCTCACCCGCTGACATTAGGACATCCATCTCTCTTTTTGATGGGACTTGTGTAATCTCATTGGACATTGAAATCATGGAATTCGTTGTATTACCCATTGCGGATACCACAACGACGATTGATTCAACGGACTCTGAACGATTGGATACGATTTTAGCAACCGCTTTTATTTTATCGATGGTTGCGAGGGATGATCCCCCAAACTTCATAACCAGCCTGCTCATATATTGAGGTCCCACTGTGTTAAATCATTCAGACTTTGGCGTCTTACAACTAATTGGTGATGACCATCTCGGACAAACACCACAGCAGGACGCGTTAGTTTATTGTAATTAGAACTCATTGAATACGTATAAGCACCAGTACTTGGTACTAAGAGTAAATCATCGCGCTCAACATGTGGTAGTTTCACAGAGTTGATGATGACATCCCCTGACTCACAGAGTTTCCCCGCAACACAATAATCAGTATTAGAAGCTTGATCCATTTTATTCGCAATGCCTGCTTCATATTCTGCTTGGTAGAGTGCTGGGCGAATGTTGTCGCTCATCCCACCATCAATATAAGCATAGCGTTTTCCACTCATTGTGAGTTTCTCAGATCCTACGGTATACAGTGTTGATCCTGCATTACAGACAATAGAGCGACCCGGTTCAATGATGACGCGCTTGATTCCAAGTCCCAAAGCTTCAACCTGTGTTTCCACATGGTCCATTAGTTCTGGTAAGAAGGTATCTAAAGTGACTGGTTTATCACCCTTAGTATAGTAGACTCCAAATCCACCGCCAAGATTAACCTCAGTAAAGCGGATGCCTGTTTCATCGAGAACACGTTTATAGAATTCAAGGATTTCATCAGCTGCTTTATGGAATGATTCTTGTTCGAAGATTTGTGATCCAATATGGCAGTGCAGTCCTAAGAAATTCAGTGACACAGAATCGTTAATAGACTGAATCACATTCATAATTTCAGGGTCAAATAAACTTTCTCCAAACTTGGAGTCTAGAGTTGTTGTTTTAATGTACTCATGAGTATGGGCATCAATTCCCGGATTAACCCTTAGCAGTACATTCATCGTAGCACCCTTTTCTTGAAGTACTGATTCCAGCAATGAAACTTCATTACGATGGTCTAATACAATCACACCACAGTTCAACTCAACCGCTAGTTCCAACTCCTCACGAAGTTTATTATTTCCGTGAAAATAAACACGCGACATATCAAAGCCAGATTTATGAACAGTGAATAACTCCCCTGCAGAAGCGACATCAATTGCGAGTCCTTCTTGGGTTGCGAGTTGTGCCATCGCAATGCTTAAGAATGCTTTTGAAGCATAAGCCACCACACCTTCAAGCGTCTTCCCTTTAAATGAATCCACAAACAATGAAGCAGTCTCTCTTAAAAGCACCTCATCGTATATATACAAAGGCGTTCCGTATGTTTCTTTGAGCGTTTTCATACTAACGCCCCCAATTTCAAGCATGTTGTCTACTACAGACATGGTTCCAAATAATTTCATCATCGATCTCCTTTTATATACAAAAAAACTATGAGCAAAAGGGCTGCATAGTTAAAGAAATCGCCTTTCGCCCTCAATATGGGAAGTGCTCCACGATAAACTTTGGGCAAGTTTATCAGACAGTGTTGTACCTTTTCGACACAACCCCAATATCCCTTAGGGATATTTCGGCGATACTACCTTTTACATCGGTACCGCGACCTCTTCTTCATATTGTTTAGATTTTGTTTGAACATATCGTACCAAAACGATGACTCCAAGTCAATTAATCACACTTAAGAGTATGTATTTTAAGATTAAATAATCAACAGACTCAATTACTGAGCTTTGGATTGAATATCAGAAATGATTTTCTCGTAAATGAATGGGTGGGTAATTGTATATACAGGTTCAAATTCATCGATTAATTTTCCAATGGACTCGTCTTCGACATGATACTCATACGACTTGTAATTTTTTTTGGAAACAATATATTCCCCTCGATCAAAGAATTCATACGTTTCCATAAAATATCTTGTTTCATCAGGAAGTTCCGGAGCTGATATATATTCTTCTCGTCCTTCTATTCGAAGAGTAGATAGAGGTTCTTCGTCATCCGTGTTTATTTCCTCTTCCCAAATACCCGACTTGGGATCAATTAGAAAAGGATCCTCTTGGTCTAAGTCATATTTTAGTGAGGCATCCTTAGTATCCAGAGTTATTTGAAGAGGATGGATATATGTAAGCAATGATGGCCTTTGAATACCAAAAACACCTTCCAGAACTTCTACAACAACACCATCTTTATAGAAAACCGTAAACCCACTGTAAGATGTGTCACTTTCATAGAATCCTTCACGTGTTTTTTCTAGAGGAAATTCGACGAGCGCCTCTTTATAACCGTGCCATTCAAATGCTTTAACTTCCACATCGTCTCT
>JAAYNU010000156.1 GCA_012520695.1 Erysipelothrix sp. | reverse complement strand
TTAAAAAAACACCCCATTCATTTCCTAATAGGAAGTGAGTGGAGTGTGTTACTTTCTCTTTACTACAATCATGCCATCACCAATATCATGGTAGGTACTGATGAGGTCCGGTCGTGAATTGAGATACTCTTTAAATTCTTTGATGCGGCGCATCATTGATCTGAGATTTCTTGAATAGATTTCATCAAATCGTTCTTCTACAAATCCATGGTAATCGATGTTGTCTATAATACATACTTTGTCTGTATAGGCAAAGTATAGCTTAAAGAAGGAAAGGTTCTGTGCTTTCGCTGCATCAATAATCAGTGCATCATAGTGTCCTTCTACTGAGTAGTGTTGGGCATCGGTGAGTACTGTTTGGATTTGGTTTTTAAGATTTAAATCACTGATATTCTTGTTGGCTTGATCGTATCGTTCTTCATCTCTTTCGAGGGTTAGGATTGTACGGTCGGGTTCTTCGAGAACTAGGGCACTCGCGGAGTAAGCAATAGCCGTCCCAATCTCGAGGATTGAAACGGCTTTGTTTTCTTTGAGTGTCTTAGAAACGAAGTCAATGCTTTCTCGTGACATGATGGGAACATCATTGTCTCGAGCAAAGTCTTCAATTGTTTCTAATGTAATCATAGCGAATTAAACGAATTCAATGATTGCCATTGGTGAAGCATCACCACGGCGCATTTCTGTTTTAATTACACGTGTATACCCACCATTACGGTCAGCATATTTTGGTCCAACTTCAGAAAATAATTTTTGAAGTGCTGTTTGACCAGTTTTTTCATCAACAACGTTGAATACTACTTTTGCTGCTTGACGACGTGCATGCAAGTCATCTTTTTTAGCTAAAGTAACTAATTTGTCAGCTACTGAACGGAGTTCCATTGCCTTCTTTTCTGTTGTTTCGATACGGCCATGTACAATTAAGCTTGTCGCAAGATTACGTAGTAATGCTTTACGGTGTGCTGAGTCACGTCCTAGTTTACGGTTTTTCATCCTAATTTCCTCCTATTCAAATGATTTAAAGCCTAATCCAAGATCATGGAGTTTGTCTTTAACTTCTTTCAATGATTTTTTACCTAGATTACGAATACGCATCATTTCATCTTCTGATTTAAGAGTTAACTCTTCAACAGTTTGAATTCCTGCGCGCTTTAAGCAGTTATATGAACGAACTGAAAGATCAAGATCTTCAATCATCATTGCAGCCATTGGGTTTTCAACGCCTGATACATCAGGTTTGATAACTGACTCGCTCTCATAGACAGAGTCTTTGATTGCGACGATTTGTTCTAAATGATCCATTAGGATTTTTGAACCCATTGAAATACCAACTTGTGGTTGGATTCCTCCGTTTGTCCAGATTTCCATAATTAATCGATCGTATTTAGAGTCTTGTCCAACACGAGTTGGTTCAACATTAAATTTAACTCTTTCAATTGGAGTATAAATAGAATCTGTAAAGATTGTGCCGATACCTTGTAATGAGTTTTGATAAATTAATTTATTCTCATCAGAACTGATATATCCACGACCATTACGAGCTTTAAGCTCCATATCCAACACCGCACCTTCTGCAAGTGTTGCAATGATGTGATCCTTGTTCAAAATCTCAACATTGGTAGGACATTCGATATCACCAGCGGTGACAACCTTAGGTCCTTTTTGTGAGATTCGTAATGTGTAAATTTCATCATCACTTACGTTAAGAACGAGATCTTTGACGTTTAAGACGATGCCTGTAACATCTTCTCCAACACCAGCAATCGATGTGAACTCATGGTACACACCCTCAATTTTAATTGAGAAAACTGCTGCTCCTGGAAGAGATGAAAGTAAGACACGTCGTAATGCATTACCGATCGTCGTACCGAATCCACGTTCGAGTGGCTCAATAACGAACTTCCCGTAATGCGTTGTTTCATCAAATTCTTTTACTTCAAATAACGCACGTTCAAATTTGTTCATCTATGAATACCTCCTTGTTTATAGTTTTTGATATTATCCACGTGGACGTTTTGGTGGTCTACATCCGTTATGTGGTACTGGAGTTACATCATTGATGATGCTGATTTCCAATCCCGCAACTTGTAAAGAACGAACTGCTGACTCACGACCCGGTCCAGGTCCTTTAACACTAACTTCAACTGTTTTCATACCATGTTCAACTGCAGCACGAGCTGCTGCTTCTGATGCCATTTGTGCAGCATAAGGTGTTGACTTACGTGAACCCTTATAACCGAGTGCACCAGCACTTGACCATGCGAGAACATTTCCTTGCTCATCCGTTATTGTAATAATTGTATTATTAAATGTCGAATGGATATGCGCAACTCCGCGCGCAACATTCTTTTTAACGCGACGTTTACGGGCTACTTTTGCTTTTGCCATTAAATTATCCTCCTATTTATTTCTTCTTGTTTGCTACTGTACGACGAGGTCCCTTACGTGTACGTGCATTTGTTTTAGTACGTTGTCCACGAACTGGAAGTCCACGACGGTGACGGATACCACGGTTTGACCCGATTTCCATCAAACGTTTAATATTAAGGTTAACTTCACGGCGAAGATCCCCTTCAACTTTAATTGATTCAATTTCACGACGAATTGCGTTTACTTCATCTTCTGAAAGATCTTTAACGCGTGTGTCTTCGCTAATTCCTGTTGTAGCCAATACTTTTTGTGAAGTATTTAAGCCAATTCCATAGATGTATGTTAATGATACTACTACACGTTTGTTACGTGGAATATCGATACCTGCTATACGAGCCATATATGTGACGTCCTCCTATCCTTGTCTTTGTTTGTGTTTTGGATTCTCACAAATAATCATTACTCTACCTTTACGACGAATTACTCTACATTTGTCGCACATTGGTTTTACTGATGGTCTAACTTTCATGTTTAAGCCTCCTAAAACTTTCTTATTTATGTCTAAATGTTATACGCCCACGTGATAAATCATAAGGCGAAATTTCTACAGTCACGCGGTCTCCCGGTAAAATGCGAATGTAATGCATACGGATTTTACCAGATACGTGAGCTAAAATCTCGTGACCATTTTGAAGTTCCACTTTGAACATTGCTCCTGGCAATGTATCAAGAATTACTCCATCTACTTCAATGACATCTTCTTTGCTCATTAGTGTTTACTTGTCTCCTTTGTTCGGGTTAATATTTCAAACCCATTCTCTTTTACCAATACAGTATGTTCGAAATGCGCGGTCAGTGATCGATCAAGCGATACGACTGTCCAATCATCTTCTAGTGTTTCTGTCTTGGGTGTTCCTATTTGTACCATTGGTTCAATTGCAATTGTCATGCCTTTGCGCAACAATGCTCCCTTACCTTTGATTCCAACATTAGGAACATAGGGTGCTTCATGCATTTCAGAACCAACGCCATGACCGGTATACTCTACAGGTAAGTGATACCCGTGTGGTAATACAACGTCCATAACTGCAGCTCCAATATCGCCTACTCGGTTTCCAGCTACTGCTTGTTCCAATGCTGCATAAAGTGATTCTTCCGTAACCTTTAACAGGTTTTGAGCTTCCTCACTGATGACACCAACTGGATAAGTCCAAGCATGATCCCCGACATAACCTTTGTAGATAGCACCGATATCAATCGAGATAATGTCACCCTCTTTGAGGATAACATCCGAACTCGGAATACCATGAACTAAAACTTCATTGACAGATGCACATATAGATCCACTAAATCCATTATAACCAAGAAACGCAGGTGTAGCACCTTTGCTTAGAATAAATTCGTGTGCTAGTTTATCAAGATGCAGTGTTGATACTCCTGGTTTAATTGCATTTTTTAATAGCTCTTGAGCTTCAAATGTAATCATTCCAGCAACTCGCATCAAATCTAACTCACGTTCTGACTTGGTAGTAATCATTTAAGTGCCTCCAATATGATTTCAATATCTTTGATGACGTTATCCGGAACTTGGTCCGCGTTCACGTCTTGAACTAATCCTTTTTCTCGGAAGAATTCAATAGCAGCTTGTGTTTGGTTCGTATATTCATTCAGTCTAACTCTGAGACCTTCCTCATTGTCATCACTGCGTTGATATAATTCTCCACCACAGACATCACACACGCCTTCAACCTTTGAGGGTTTCGTATCGATGTGATAAATCTCACCGCATGTTTTACATAAGCGACGACCCGTTATACGGCGCACTAATATATCATGATCAATCTCAAGATTAATCACACACTCGATGGGACGATTCATGTCCTTCGCTGTTTTTTCAATGAACAATGCTTGTGACATACTTCTTGGAAATCCATCCAATAAGTATCCATCTAAGCAATCATCTTGAGAGATGCGTTCTTCAACCATACGGTTCGTAACATCATCTGGAACAAGAAGACCTTGATCAATGAATGATTTTGCTTCTACTCCAACAGGTGTCTGTTTTGAGATAGCTTCTCGAAACATATCCCCAGTAGAAATGTGAGTGATTTGGTACAAATCAACAATTTTTGCAGACATTGTACCTTTACCACTACCAGCAGGACCCATAATTAATAAATTCATATATGTTCCTCCTATCGTTTAAACAAGCCTTTGTACGTACGGTTTGCCGTGCGTCCTTCGAGCTCTTTAACTGTTTCTAATGCAACCCCAACCACAATGATAATCCCTGTTCCACCCAATGCAGTATTGGCCGGAATTGAAGTGAATATTTTAGGTATGACGTTTGGAATTAATGCGATAATCGTTAAGAATATTGCACCTAATACAGTAATACGATTTAGAATCGTAGAAATGTATCGTTTTGTATCTTTACCCGGACGAACGCCTGGGATGTATGATCCATTTTTACCAAAGTCTTCTGAAATTTTCTCAGGATCAACTTGTAAGTTTGTATAGAAGAATGTAAATGCAATAATCAATACTGCATATAGTATCAACCCTACTGGGTGAGTTAATGATAAGTACTTCTCAAGGAATTTATAAAGTTCACCTTGATTAATCCAGCTCAGTGCAATGACTGGAGCATTCATAATCGCACCTGCAAAAATTACAGGAATAACCGAAGCTGAGTTAATCATCAACGGCAAGTGGTTCATAGATTTTCCTCGACCCGCAGTACTTGATGTATATTGAATTGTAATCTTACGAACAGCGTTGTTCATGAAGATAACAAATATAATAATCAAGAGATACGATAGAACGAAAATTCCGAAGCCAACATAACTCATAATTCCACCACCAGTTGTCATGGTTGTGAATGTATTTGCAAAAGTGTTTGGAAGTGAGGATACGATACCAGCGAAGATTATCAACGATAGTCCGTTACCAACTCCCTTTTGAGTGATTTGATCTCCCAACCATAATAAGAACATTGTTCCAGCAGCCATGATTGTTCCCATATAAAAGAAACTGCCAATGCTGTCACTTAGCAACATGTCATATTGTGAGTTAAAGATACCAATAATACCAATTGATTGTACGTAAGCCAATACTACACCTAAGTAACGAGTGATGCGATCAATTTGGAGTTTTCCTTTTTGACCAGATTTCGTTAATTCAGTTAAGTATGGAATAACATCCATTGATAATAATTGAATAATAATTGAGCCCGTAATATACGGTCCAACTCCTAATGAAAAGATAGACATTGATTGGATCATACCACCACCCAATAAGTTCATCATATCCAGAAGTGTATTAGACTCGTAACTCGCACCCAACTTTAAGGTATCAACGTTCGGAACAGGAATAACTGTCCCTAAACGATACACCAATAACATAGCAAGTGTGAAAATGATTCTTCTTCTGATTTCTTTGTTTTTAAATAGATCAGT
>JAAYNU010000155.1 GCA_012520695.1 Erysipelothrix sp. | reverse complement strand
TATGATATATCACGACTGGTAGGAATGGCACACTTCATCAATCATTGTGTCGGCAATACTGTCAAGAGTACGATAAGAAAATTAAGAAGTGGTAATCATCGCATGGTTAATCCACGATATTCATTAGATATACCAATCGGTGAAAATGATTCGCTCACGCGGATCGATTTTATTCAATCGAACTCATTTTCCGATTGTCCAAGGAAAATGGCACAGTATATGGAAGTTCGTGAACGCAGTGATGGTTATTTAAATTCTTTGAAGATTCAGGAACAAAAAGTTCACTCTTTAAGAGAAGAGGGATTCAGCTACTCATCAATCGCTGATGAACTCAATATCAGTAATAAAGATGTGGATAATATCGTTCAAAAGATCCGTAGAAATCTGAAGGATTTATTTGCGTAAAATGGAAGGAGCCTCTCTGTCATCAGGAGAGGTTTTTTCATTTTTGTGAAGCAGCGTTTAATTGACTATTAAGGCTGTATATGATAAAGTTAGAAGGCACGAAAGTGGAGGGTTTTTTATGAGTCAAAAAAGAGAAAAAGTTATCTTAGTGTGCGTAGACTGTTTGTCTCGAAACTATTCCACATTTCGAAATCATTCAAGTGTCACTGAGCGCTTAGAAATTAAAAAGTTTTGTCGTCGATGCGGTAAACATACCTTACATCGCGAATCTAAATAGGAGGTTTTAATTATGTCATGGTTCTCAATCGCAGGAATTAAAGAAGAAATTAGAAAAATTACGTGGCCAAATCGTAAAGATATGACGCGTAACACAACAATCGTTATTGGTTTTATTTTATTTTTCGTAGCATACTTCATTCTCACAGAATTTGTGTTAGTGTGGGCGCTGCAACAACTTGGATTGGCAGGTTTATAAAATATGGACACAAAAGAATGGTATGTAGTTAATACATATTCTGGTCATGAAAACCGCGTTAAAGAAAACTTAGAGCGTCGTGTTGAATCAATGGGAATTGAAGATGCACTGTTCAGAATTCTAGTAGCGGAAGAAGCTGAAATAGAATATAAAAATGGTAAAAAGGTTGAAAAAATGAGAAACTTGTTCCCTGGATATTTATTCGTAGAAATGATTATGACGGATGAAGCATGGTACATTGTTCGTAACACGCCTGGAGTTACAGGATTTATCGGATCTTCTGGTGGTGGTGCAAAACCTTTCCCAGTTTCCCCAGAGGAAATTGAATCAATCTTACGTCGTATGGGTCTTAGTGATAAGAAACTCATCGTGGACTTTGAAGTCGGAGATACAGTTCGTATCCTCGCAGGTCCATTTACAGGAATTGAGGGAACAGTTGATAGCATGAACAATGATGCTCAAACAGCAATGGTACTCACGATTCTCTTTGGTCGAGAAACACCAACCGAAATATCATACACTGATATTGAACGAATCTAATCAAGAACGGGCGCAAGTCCGTTTTTATTTTGAGTGAACTCATGTGAATTCTTGCATTAAATGCAGGTCCTTAATATAATTAAGGAAACGAAAGGGGCGCCAATGAACACACACGGAACAGCAACAGGCAAAATAATTCTTATGGGCGAGCATGCAGTCGTTTACGGACAACCCGCAATCGCACTCCCTTTCTTACATGCTACTGTTGATACCAGCATCACAAAAATCGACACCGCTTCAACGATCGAAAGTCAGTACTATTCAGGTCCGCTGAAACTGGCGCCACCGATCCTTGCTGGCATCAATAATTTAATCGACATCGCATTGAAATATCTAAAGAAAGAATCCCAACAACTACATATCAAAATTGATTCTACTCTTCCTGCACAACGTGGTTTGGGTTCATCAGCCGCCGTTTCAATCTCGTTAGTAAGGGCGCTTTTTAATGTATTTGATACCAAGTTAGAGGATGATGTTCTCAAGATGCTTGTGAGTCATGCTGAGAAGATCCATCACATCAATCCATCGGGACTTGATATGAATACCATCGCCTCTGGTAAAGCAATCTACTTTGAACAAGGGAAAGCTTTACATGCATTTGATATCAATATCAATGCCTATCTCGTCATTGCGGATACAGGTATATTGGGACAAACGCGAGAAGCAGTAAAACAAGTCAGAGAACACTACAATCTTAATGAAGAAAAAATGGGTCAACTCATTGAATCCTATGGAGAACTAACTAAGAACGTCATGAATGTCTTACGCAAAGGTGATACACAAGCACTAGGACAAGCCATGAATCAAGCACAAGACATCCTTCGTTCATTTGGCGTCAGTAATAATACAATAGAAGACTACATAGACCTTGCCCTCAAAAATGGTGCCTTGGGTGCTAAAATCACAGGAAGTGGCATGGGGGGATGTACACTTGCGCTGTGTGAGACTGAAGCAGTCGCAAAGCATGTTGAAGAGGAAATTAAAGCACATGGTGCAGAAAACGTTTGGATATTTGATTTAAAGGAGCTGGCATAAATGGAAAAGAAAATCGTTCGTGCACATACTAATATTGCACTGATTAAATACTGGGGCAAAAAGGACCACGCTTTAAAAATACCATTCAACTCCAGTCTGTCCTTAACACTGGATCAATTTTATACGGATACCAGTGTTGTTTATGATGAAACACTCACCCACGACATCTTCATTCTAGATGGCGTTGAGCGCAGTGAAGCATCCGCAAAACGTGTCTTTTGGTTTATGGACCAAATAAGAATGAAGCACGGCATTACATCCTATGCACGCATTGAATCAAAGAATCATGTACCCGAAGCAGCAGGACTCGCATCCAGTGCATCCGCGTTCGCTGCTCTCGCAAAAGCCGCAACACTAAACTTAAACTTAGATAATAAAGAACTCTCACGCTTAGCACGTTTGGGTTCCGGTTCAGCATCTCGATCAATCTTCCCTGATTTCGCAATCTGGGAAAAGGGACATGATAATGAAAGCTCACTGGCCCATGAAATTGAAGGTGCCTCATGGCCTGAATTTAGAATGGTTGTCGCTTTAGTTAACGATCAGAAGAAGCCTTATTCATCCTCAATGGCAATGGACAAAACCACTGAAGAATCTGTATATTATCCAGCTTGGGTGGAACAATCCCAAGTTGACTTAAATAATATGGTTACTGCAATTATGGGTAAAGATATTGTTGGGGTAGGAGAAATCGCACAAGAGAATGCACTTCGCATGCACGCCTCATTAATGGCTGTCAATATGTGGTACTTTGAACCGAAGACTCTTGAAGTAATGAACGTCGTTCGTGATCTTCAAAAGAATATTCCCGTATATTTCACCATGGACGCGGGTCCAAATGTTAAGATTGTAACGACAGAAGAATACGTCGATGAATTAGTCAGTGCACTCAGTGGATTTGAGACTGTTGTTTGTTCACCAGGACCTGGAGCGTATGTCTTATGATCGAAGTATCATTTCCTGGGAAATTATTCCTTATGGGAGAATACGCCGTTATGGAAACAGGGATTAAATCCGTTGTAAGTAGCGTTGATGCCAGACTCTTTGTGAATGTGAGTGGATCAGATGATTATTCTGTACAGAGTAGATTTGGATCAGTTAAAGGCAGCGATGTTTTCTCAATGGATTCCATGAAGGAAGTATCTGCCGCAATCAACGTTACAAAGGAATTTATTCAAAGAGATTTAAAACAATTTAATTTAGTCATACAATCAGAACTCGATGATGGTGAAACGAAATATGGTTTCGGATCATCAGGTGTTGTGATTGTAGGAGTCTTAAGTGCTTTATTGAAACATGAAGGAATTGAACTAACTCAACTTGAACTATTCAAACTGTCAGTTATGGTACAATACCGACTTAATTCTTTTTCAAGTGGTGGTGACTTAGCCGCCGCAATCTATGATGATGTATTAATTTATGCTCGTTATGATTTAAATTGGCTCAAGGGTTCTAAATTCAAATTGAATGAAATAATAAAAGTCGATTGGCCATACTTACAAATTGAATCACTTACTCTACCGTACTCCATCTGTATTGGTTGGACAGGTACTTCTAATAAAACAGAGAACTATACCGATGCCGTAAATCGCGCAAAGGATAATGACCCTATGACATACCGTGCATTTCTTGTGAATGCAGCGCGCTTTGTCGATCAGTTTATTGAAGCTCAGGATGAGGATGAATTCTCTCATGCAGTGCGAGGCTATCGAAGACTGATGGTAGAGCTTGGGTCTTGGGCAAAGATTAATATTGAGACAGACGACTTAAGAAATTTAATTGATAGTGCTGAATCACTTAATATTAGTGCTAAGATATCAGGCTCTGGTGGCGGTGATTGTGGGATTGCATTTATCAGCGATGCCAATCGAAATAAGCTTGATGCATTGAATTCCCTTTGGGAAAATTATTCTATTAAAATGATACAAAAGTGAGGTAATAATATGACGAGATCGAAACGTAAAGATGATCATGTAGCCTTAGCGCTGCAACAGGAAATCCAACAGACGAATGATTTTAGCTTAATGCGCTATGTGCACAGGGGCTTAGTTCGTATGAATTACAGTGATGTGAATACAGAAACGACTTACCTAGCTCGTCGTTTTGCCTTGCCTTTCTATATTAATGCAATGACAGGTGGCAGTTTAAAGACCATGGAAACCAATCGTAAACTCGCATTAATCGCAAAGAAATATGATCTTGCGATGGCAGTGGGTTCACAACATGCGGCTCTTGATGATGAATCACTTGTACCGAGTTATCGCATTGTTCGTGAAACATATCCTGAAGGATTTCTCATTGGGAATGTGAGTGCGAATGCGACAGTGGATCAGGCTTTAAGAGCTGTTTCCATGATTGATGCGAATGCACTTGGAATCCATATTAATGTTGCTCAAGAACTTACCATGGATGAAGGTGACCGTGATTTCAGTGATTGGGAATCTAACATTGCCGCAATCGTCAAAGCAGTGGATGTACCGGTTATCGTTAAAGAAGTAGGATTTGGAATGAGTCATGAAACTGTGAGTCGTCTTTTAGCGTGCGGAGTAGCGCATGTTGATGTGTCGGGTCATGGTGGAACGAACTTTATCTGGATTGAAAATACGCGTTCGAAACAACAACGTTTTGACTATCTTGCGGATTGGGGAATTAGTACGGTTGAGTCTGTACTAATGACGAAGAGTTTACAAAAAAATGTAGAGATTCTTGCTTCTGGGGGCGTTAAGACGCCACTTGATGTCATGAAGCTTTGCACTTTGGGAGTTAAAGCAGTTGGGATATCGGGTCAATTCTTGCGTGCTGCGCAACTTGAAGAAGATTTGATGTTTGATTATGTGGATGGTTTTATTCACGATTTTAAGTTATTGATGGTTCTAGTGGGGGCAAAAACGATTCAAGATCTCGTACAGTGTGACTACCAATTGATGGGAAGGTTGGCTTCGTACGATGAAATATCTTAAATGGATTCTTGCTTTGGCACTTGCGATAGGAGCAGGTGTTTTTCTCTATGTTTCATCACTGTGTTCATTAGACGGAGTGAGTGCGTGTTATGATCAAGAATTGACACAGTTTAAGGTTGAAGAAAATGCTCATCTAAGAGTTCAAGTTGAGAATGAAGTCTTAGCGGAGTATTTACGTGAGACATGGGCTGAATTGCATCCTGAATCCACGTTGGAAGTAATCGTTCAAAAAGAGTTGTCACTGGATGAGTTAAAAGACATGCCAAGTGATATTATGATTGCGGATCAGCGTGATGCTGCCTTCTTTATTAATGAGTTTCAAGACTTGGGTTCACTCGCATACAGTAAAATCGGATCAACGATTCCCGTCGAACTCCAAGATGCGATGAATCTCAAGGGATTCTTCATGGTTCAAAATACGGTCTCAGGTCCCTTGTTTGTGAGAAACGAAACATTAATTAATGAGTTAGGATTAACCCTTAATACATTTGATGATCTCTTCACTCAGAAAGAAAAAATAAAAGAATCCATCTCTACCGTCCTACCGATTTCGTTTTTAGATCAAGAAGCATTCTATCCATTTCTCACAGCTGGTGGGTGGGCTTTGAATTCATCCCACGTTGGAGAGAAGGGTGGATTTGATTCGGAAGAATTTTTGAATGGATTGAAATTCGTAGCCAGTTTGAAAGATCACTTAGGTATTGATGCGGTTGATTTAGAATGGAACTATGAATCATCGTTCTTTGAACGTAATGCGCTTGTGTCCATCATCAATGATCGCTCACTCGCATCTCAATATGAAGCAGTGAGTGGTGATGAGTATGTTTATGGACCTTCCTTGTCAATAAATGAAAAGGTGCTTGCACCCTTTGCCAATGTCAGTGGATATGTGGTGAAGGCTGATACTGGCTTTACGTCTTCCGCAAGTGAAGTGTTGCGTATCTTACGTTCTCCTGAAGCCATTTCATTACTGGATTCAGTGCCGATTTATCACATCAATCATATTGACGATTTAGATCTTGATGAAGATACTAAGATGTTGGTAAGTGCTTATAATTATTCAGTAGCATATCCTATCGTTGCGCTTGAAAGCAATCCTTCAGTACTCGCACGAAACTTTTATCGCGATGTGGATTTAATGCCAGTCTTGATTTCGGTATACGATGGTGATATCACAGGTGAAGAAGGACAAAAATTCATTGTGAGTCTTTATCATGAATGGTTGACACTTAACGGAGTGGAGGGACTTAATGATGACATGGAATAAATTTCTTGAAGAAGAATCAAACAAGGAATATTATATTAAGTTAATGGATTTTGTGGAAAAGGAACGAGTTGACCATGATATCTATCCACCTAAAGAACTTGTATTAAAAGCGTTTGAAGGGGACTATGATGCGGTTAAGGTTGTGATTTTAGGACAAGACCCCTATCATCAAAATGGACAGGCGATGGGTCTCAGTTTCTCAGTCATGCCAGGATTCCCGTTACCTAAAAGTCTTATCAATATATTCAAGGAACTTGAGAGTGATCTCGGGATACAAAGAAGTAATGGTGATTTAACGGATTGGGCTGACCAAGGTGTGTTTCTTTTAAATGCTTTGTTGACAGTAAGAGATTCAGAACCTGCTTCTCATAAGAAACAAGGTTGGGAGATGTTTACTGATTCAGCGATAAGCTATTTATCAAAGCGAGAGAAACCAATCATCTTT
Organism: Erysipelothrix sp.; assembly: GCA_012520695.1. Classification (GTDB taxonomy): domain Bacteria; phylum Bacillota_I; class Bacilli_A; order Erysipelotrichales; family Erysipelotrichaceae; genus Erysipelothrix. The sequence goes on along the minus strand of JAAYNU010000155.1, from coordinate 1,782 downwards.
ATTCTATGGGGTCGCTGGGCAGAGGGTAAGATGAATCTCATTGCGGATCATCATATTTGTCTTGTATCTGCGCATCCTTCACCACTAGGTGCTTATCGAGGATTCTGGGGTTCGCGTCCCTTTTCAAAAGCGAATGATATTTTAGTAGAATTAGGTGAAACACCGATTAATTGGGGGACAAAGTAATGTATACGAATATTAATAGTGCTTTAGATGCATTGATGGAGCGTCGTAATATGACGTTGGGTATTGATAACTTAATTAATTTATTAAGTGAACTTGATAATCCACAATTGGATTTGAAATGTATTCATATTGCGGGGACAAATGGTAAGGGTTCTACAAGTAACTATGTCCGATCGGGCTTGCAAGCAGCGGGTAATAAAGTGGGTTCATTCACATCACCTCACTTAGTAGTTCATAATGATCGCATTCGAATCAATAATGAGAATATCAGTGACGAAGTCTTTCTTCGATACATTAATGATTCAATCCAATATTGGGAACCGTATTCTCTATCGATGTTTGAAATTGATATGTTCATATCAATTATGTACTTCAGAGATGAAGCAGTGGATTATGTCGTCTATGAAGTGGGCTTAGGAGGCCGTCTTGATGCGACAAATGTGATTCATCCGCTAGTGTGTGCAGTCACAAACATTGGTTATGATCACATGGGAATTTTAGGAAATACACTGGAAGAGATTGCAGGCGAAAAGGCCGGTATCTTTAAACCTGGTGTTCCTGTATTTACGACTGAAAAGAACGACAGTGTATTAAATGTGTTCAATGAGAAGACAGATCTTCTCAACATAGTAGAGATACCTCAGCATACAGTTGGAGAGAAATCATACTCTTATACACTTGATGGTATTGAGATTACACTCACTAACCAAGGCATCTATCAAATATCTAACTCAGCTTTAGCATTAAAGATTCTTAAATACTTAAACATTGCCGATGAATCCATCAAATCAGGAATTGAGAATACATCTTGGGCTGGTCGATTCGAAGAAATATCGCAGGGAGTCTACCTTGATGGAGCTCATAACAGTATGGGGATTGAAAATCTGATCAAGAGTATGGAGATATTACCGAAACCATGGGTTGTGGTCTTTACTGCACTGGCAGATAAGTCACACAGTGAAATGGTGGATCGTCTTGAAGCAGTGTTTGATGAAGTCATTATTACTGAGTTTGAATTCTATCGTGCTGCGAAGGGACAGGACTTAGCTTTAAATCATAAGGTTACAATCGAAACAGACTACAAAAAAGCAATTCAGATTGGTAAGGATCACCGTCAATCGGGAACACTCATTATTACTGGATCGCTCTACTTTATTTCTGAAGCGCGTGAGTATCTTCTGTTGAAGTAACAGTGGAACTAGGAGAATTATTTAATTCTAAGCGCAATAAAAACTAGATTAAATATATAGAAGTAAGCTAGAAAGAATGAGTTTACACATGATTTTGATATTACCCTAAATTGACTATCTTCAAAATGTTCTATATACTTGAATTACGTAAATTTGGCCACAACAAATCGGCGGGTCAATAGTCATTTAATTCTTTTACTATTCGTACAAAATTTGAAGGGAAGATGAATATGGATCAAAATAAACTCACTAATAAGGCAGAAATTAAAATAATGCCAAGTACTATAATTCAAGGAATTTTAGTAGTACAATTAGTAGCTCTAGTTGCGAGTATTATAATGGATATTTCGCAAAAAGGCTCGATTGATATGAGAGCATTTAAAACAATTGGTGCTACCATAATAAT
>JAAYNU010000154.1 GCA_012520695.1 Erysipelothrix sp. | reverse complement strand
CCCATAGCGTCCGCATTATCAAGTGTATTCAAAATTGTTACTGGGTTATCAAATACTTTTTCACCCGATTCACGATCAAATCCATCAATCACAAGACGTGGTTTCAATCGATATCCTTCATTCGCTACAGTTGATGAATATTGACTCAACTGCATGGCGTTATAGTTATCAAATTGACCGATACCAAATTCAAGAAGTGATCCTGAACTACTCGTTCCACCCTTATAACCCATTTCCTCTCGCGGGAAATCGACCATGGTTTTAACACCCAAGCCGAATTGCGAGAAGTAGTTTCTCATTGTGTTATAGGTAGTTTTCGCATCCTTAAAGACCAAGGGTCCATTAGGAATATACGTCGAGTTACCCAGACGAATTGCGATGTGGAACATATAAATGTTACTGGATAATTGTAGCGCAGTAATATCATTAACCATACCTAAGTTTCTAAACGAGTGACGCGGTGGCGTTCCCGCAATATACATTGGTGTATCATTAAACGTTTCCCCTGCTGTAATTGCACCTTCATTGAGACCCATATAAACCGTTGCTGGTTTTACAGTGGACCCTAATGGATAAGCACTCAACATTGTTTGTTGGGGATCATTGTAATACGTACCATCTTTTGCTCTATTAATGGCTGCAAGACTAAGAATATCACCCGTACGAGGATCCGATACAATCACTTGGATTTCGCTGTTAGTAACACGTCTTGGTTCACTCTTATGAGCTTCAAGTAGTTCTTATAAGATTCTCTCAACTTCAGCTTGAAGCGTCGAATCGATCGCCATTCTTAAGTCAATTCCAGAATTACCTTCTTTGATTAATTCCAGTTCTGAACTCAAGCCATTACGACGATACTGACTCTTCTCACCTGAGAGCAATTCTTCATATTGATACTCCAAACCATACGTTCCGACTTGATCATTTCTTTGATACCCTTGAGCCAAATAGTACGCTTGTTTTTCAACTGAAATATCACCCATTCCACCAAAAATTGAACCTAAACCTATTTTATCACTCATTTCACGTTTCCATGATAATTGATATGAAAAACCAGGAAATTCATCTTGATGTTCTGCTAAGTAAGCAATATTTTCTAATGTCGCTTGATTATCAATGATTGAAGCAGAAGACTGAGAAATTGAATTCATGAGCACATAAACCTTGAATGCTTCACGATCATCTTCAGTTAAAGTAGCAACCATTGTTTCATCAATGCGATCTCGAAGTTGAGATTGGAGTTCTTTTGAATTAAGCTCCCCGCGATCTATGGCAGCACGGTCTTCATCCGTAATGAGACCATCACCATTATCATTAAGAAAGAGCCATAAATCGATTAAATCATTTTTATTAAGTTTATGATCAACAGGAAATGTTTCAGCATAATGATATGCGAGATCCCACCGCTCCTGTGACTTTAATGCCTTACCAACTGGAAAATAAGTAATCGAGTTGAGAGTTTTGTTTGAAACTAAGACCTCACCATTACGATCCGTAAACTCCCCTCGCATGCTAGACATCATCACCGGAGGCGTTTGGTACTTTTCTAAAAGATCCGCAAAGTGATCCGCTTGAACAATCTGAACAGTGTAGAGTCGATAAATGAGCAATCCCGCAAGAACAACTAAAATCGCGATTAAAATACGCAGGCGATTCGCGATCATCTTATTAAGATTTAACTTCTTCTTAAGGTGGTCACTACTCCCTGTATAATCAACGCCCTGCTTGTTCTGTTTTACACGATTCATCTAAACACCTCTAATCTTTTTTCTCTTCTTGTTTTGCCTTAGCGCGCGCTTTCTTTTGTTCACGAATATCAGCACGAATCAAGTCACGACGACGGCGATTCATTAACTGCTCGATTTGATGTTTACGAGCTACTTTATAACCCGGTTTAACCTTTACTTTTTTACGATTTAAAATCTGAGCGACTTCTGAATCCAACTCACGATCACGACGTTTTGTAAGATTCAAGAACGGACGAACATCTTCCAAGCCACCATCTTTATAGCGCTTGTATTGGAAGTTAATCCCTTGTTTCATTAAACGACCAACGGATGATTGATCCGATGCTTCAACGATTGAAATTGCCATTCCTTCACGACCTGAACGCCCTGTACGACCTGAACGGTGCGTATAGAACGATAAATCATGCGATGGTAGACCAACGTTAATAACATGAGAAATCTCCGGTAAATCGATTCCACGAGCCGCTAAATCAGTTGCGACGATGTAACGAACTTTTTTCGCATTGATTTGATTCAATACTTGTTTACGACCACGATCACTTACGTCACCATGAATCTCAACACATTCAATACCATACGTTCTTAAGTATGCAGCAATCTCAACAGCTTCGACTTTTGTATTCGAGAAGACAATCGCAAGAAGTGGATTGATGTGAGTCAATACATCCAATACTGCTTCCCCTGATTTACGATGACGCTTATTGATGAGAATATGTTCGATTCGAGGTTTCAGTGCCTCTTCGTCTGTTCCGTTAATTTCGATCGGTCTTTGAAGATACTTCTTGATAAAGGCCTTCAATCCGACTGGAATTGTTGCGGAATAGAGCATAAAAATAACATTATTCTTAAGACGAGATGCGATTGAATCCACTTCTGAAATGAATCCATAATCAAGCATCATATCTGTCTCATCCACAACACATGTTTGAACGAAATCAAGACGGATGATGTTGTCATCCATAATATCTTTCATTTTACCTGGTGTTGCGATTAGAATTTGAGGTTGACGCTCTAATTTCTTTTTAAGACGCGTTTGGTCCATACCACCGATAGCAAGGTCGATCGTAATACGATCATCAATCTTTTGGATATCCTTCGCAAATCGGTCAATTTGCATTGCGAGTTCGCGCGTTGGCGCTAAAATAATTGCCTGAGTTTGTTGGATAGTTGGATCGAGTAATTCAAGAATTGCAAAAAGAAATGCATGTGTCTTACCCGTTCCTGTATCTGACTTAACTATAAGATCACGGCGATGCTTAATTTCTTTTAATACTTCTTCCTGAACTACAGTGAGTTCTTTAAAATTATTCAGTTTGAAAAACTTTTTATTTAAATCATTCATGAGATGACCCCTTTCCTACAACGTTATCAAGAACTTCAAACAAGGCGTTCAATGATTCTCGATTGTGTTTTATTGTTTTTATGTGCGCGTGCTGCTCGATAAGATAGTCCCTGTATTCTACTGACAATTTTTGTCCTAATACCGGTCCAATCACACAGTCCGCATAGCTGAGTGTCTTTGAGACACCCTTTTTTAATACCATAATAAATACTGCAATACCTTTATCCATCAAAAATACTTCATCTTCAATCACAAAGCCATTCGCACTCACAGTTTCGCGAAACCAGGGATGTTTTGTATTTGATTGAACAATAATTGTATCTGATGGAGAAAATGAATAAACCTTCATAATTTCCCAAATAGTTTCTGCTCCCATTCCCGCAAGAACGAAACAGTCACCATTTCCTTCAAACTTATCCAAGCCATCACTCAAAACCAATTCAATCTTGTCTTCAAGATTATGGCGAGCGATGTTCTCACGCGCTTGGTCTAGGGGCATCGGATTGATGTCCAGTCCATAGGCGTGAGTGCTTTTTCCCGATTCAATAGCACGGATCATAAGCAAGCCATGATCCGTGCCAATATCAACCAGTCGAGAATCAGTAGGAATAAGGTCATATAAGGCCTCTAACCTTTTTGATAACTTCATAAGACTATCTACGGTCGATGAAGTCTCTCAAGCGTTTCGAACGCGTTGGATGTTTCAACTTTCTAAGTGCTTTTGCTTCAATTTGACGAATTCGCTCACGCGTAACGTTAAACTCTTTACCTACTTCTTCAAGTGTGCGAGTACGACCATCTTCAAGACCGAAACGAAGACGCAATACTTTTTCTTCTCGTTCCGTTAGTCCTTCAAGAACCATACGAATTTCATCTTT
>JAAYNU010000012.1 GCA_012520695.1 Erysipelothrix sp. | reverse complement strand
TTAAACTATTTCTATTCTTTTTCTAACGCTTCTCTTTCTTCGATTAAGTTCATTGCATCCATTTTCTTCATGAATGGGTAGTAAACAAAGAATGAAAGACTTAGATTAAAGAGTTGTAGTAATGCGAGTTTCCAGCCCCCAACTAGGAATCCGGAGATTAATGGTGGTGTAGTCCAAGGTGCGAGTACGCCTCCGAATAGTGGAACGAGTCCTGTGTACTGTGCGAAGTATAGAATGAGTCCGGAAATTACTGGCATCATAATGAATGGTACTGCCATGATTGGGTTCAGTACGATTGGTGCTCCGAAGATAATTGGTTCGTTAATATTAAAGGCGGCGGATACGATACTGAGTTTTCCGATTTCTTTGTTTCGTGCTGATTTAGCAAAGAAGACCATGAATATAACAACTCCAATTGTCATCCCTGCACCGGTTACGGTCATATACTGATCCAGGAATTGTTGGGTTACGATACGTCCACCATTTGCGACTGTAAGTTCAATTCCAGAATCGAGGATTGATTTATTGTGTAGTGTGTTAGCTTGTAAGATAGGTCCCATAATTCCACCAACGATTGTGGAACCGTGAATACCGAAGAACCATAGGAATGGAATTAAGAATCCCATCATGATAACGCCACCAAGGCTGTCCGTCATACCTTCAAGTGGTACTTGAATGAATCGGTAGATTGATGTGAGTAGTGTTGTATCACCAATGTTTTTAAATAGACCATAAGTTATCACTGATAGTAAGATAACTACTGCACCTGGGATTAAAGCAGCGAATGAGTTCACAACACCTGTTGGTACTCCTTCAGGGAATTTGATTCTAATATCACGGTTAAGGAAGAAACTGTAGATCCAACCAACTGCGATACCAATAAGGATTGCGGCGATCATACCTTTTCCGCCTGCCCATGCTTTATCAATGACGCCGCCAATTTGAACACCGTCTCCATTAGTTACAAAGGAATCTTGAAGAATTAAGAATGAAACGAAGGCAAGTGCCCCTGCATTAAATCCTGCGTGTCCTTCTCCTTGTACGTATTCAAATGCGATTCCGATAACAGCAATGATTGCGATGATATCGAAAGTTGCACCAACTGCTTGATTCATAGGTCCTATAAAGCGCATTGACTCTAGGAAGTCTACAACTGGCTTATAAGGGAAGTTGGTGAGGATTAAAAAGATTGATCCAATGATTGTGAGTGGCATTGTATACAACATACCATTTCTCAGAGCGCGCATTGGCTTTGTGTCAACTACTTTCATTACTGCTGGTAATAATTTATCATTAAAAAATGTTTCCATATTTTTCTCCTTCTATATAGTCTCGCCATTACTAGCGATCACATTTTGATACCAAGCAAATGATTTCTTTTTAGTGCGTTTGAAGGTACCCTTACCTTTATCATCACGATCCACGTGGATAAAACCATAACGCTTAGCCATTTCTCCGGTACCGGCTGAGATGATATCGATGGGTCCCCATGTTGTATATCCAACTACATCAACACCGTCATAAACGATTGCATCTCTCATAGCTTTAATATGATTTCTTAGATATTCAATTCGATATGTATCATCGATCTGACCATCTACGATTTGATCGACATCACCATATCCGTTTTCAACGACAAATATTGGAAGTTGATAGCGATCGTAAAGCCAATTGAGCGAATATCTAAACCCAAGGGGGTCGATTGCCCATTCCCACTTAGAATAAGAGATGAATTTATTTTTGATTAGCATTTCATCTTCATCATAATCAAAGAAAGCATTGTTGGCAGGATTCTCAACAGTGAAAGACATATAGTAACTGATACCAATATAGTCCACGCAT
>JAAYNU010000153.1 GCA_012520695.1 Erysipelothrix sp. | reverse complement strand
TCAGAAAAAGAATTGAACACAAAACTTACGCAAGTCGCTTTCTACTATGGGTTTGATATAAATGTTACAAACTGTTTCAGTGGTAACGAAAAAGGCCACGTTGAAGGGAGTGTGAAATTTATCCGAAACAAAGTATTCACTACACATTATGAATTCTCCTCAATAAGCGAAGCTGAGGAACACCTTTACAAACGCTTGCAAGAGTTGAATAGTAAATCCAGGCTACATGAAGAAGTTGATCACTTAGGTCCCCTGAAAAATGCTCTTGATATAGCTGAAGTAAAAGGGCTCAAAGTTAATAAATACTCAACCATAAGAGTTGAGAATAACTTCTACTCAGTGCCTGAAACGCTTGTCGGTAAGGAAATTGTTTTAAAGAATTATGTTGGTGATATAGAGGTATTTTATAATCATAAGCTTGCGTGTAGGCATGAAAAAAAAGATGGGAATTTAGAATATGTTATTGACATAACACACTTTCTACAGACGTTTAAACGTAAGCCGGGAGCTCTAAAAAATTCCGAGGCATTACGAAACAATCCGAAGCTAAAATCCATCTTCGAAAAATATTATACCACACAAGGAAAATATTTTGTCGAGTTAATAGAAGCAAACAAACACAAATCAAAAGATGATCTTAATAAAATATTATTGGATAACTACAATCCAACTGTTAAATCAAAAGCAATCGAACAGAATATAAATGATGCAGTTACAAACCAACTTGGTCAATACGCAAACATGCTCAGAAGGAGAATGAATTAAATGAACGGTATAAAAAAGAACGCTAAATACTTAAGGTTACCTAATCTAACAAATAATTATGAGCAACTAATTAGGGAGGCAGAACTAAATGAACTTAGCATATCCGAGTTCCTATCAGCTGTACTTGAAAGCGAGTCACAGATTAGAATGGAAAATGGAGTAAACACAAAAATACGGTTAGCTAAATTTAACCATAAACTTTATTTGGAAGATTTTATTTTAACTGATTATGATGCCACACAGAGAAAGATAATACGTGAATTGATGACATTGGACTTCATCAAAAATAAGCAAAATGTAATTATGTTTGGCAATCCTGGTGTGGGTAAAACACATCTGGCCACAGGTCTTGGACTTAAAACTTGTCTTGAAAATAAGAATGTTCTATTCATAAGTGTGCCGAATTTAATGATTGAAATTAAGGAACAAATGAACTTAAATCAGTTAAATAGATATCGAAATAAATTCGAGAAATATGATTTAGTGATTTTAGATGAATTGGGATATGTATCGTTTGACAAGGACATCAGTGAAATTCTATTTAATCTGTTATCAAACAGAAATCAAAAAGGTTCAACGATCATTACTACAAATCTGACCTTCGATAGATGGAACGAGATTTTTAAAGATCAAGTGCTGACAACAGCGATTATTGATCGATTAGCTTACAAAGCCCAAATTCTTGATATGAGTGGTCAAAGCTATAGAGCCAAGGAAACTATGAGATTGTTAGATGAAAATTAGTGGTCCCATTTTAAAGTGATGGTGTGGTCCCATTTTCAATTGACAAATACAATCCTATGCGATTATCACAATTCGAGGTAAAGGGTATAAGTGGAGCGAGAATTAATGTTGTTGGATACATGGATCATATGATTCATAACATATGAAAAAGTTCACAAGTATTCAAATGATACAATAATATAATGAATACACTACTGAGTTTTATCCCGCCAAGTCGGAGATGGCCTCGCTTTATTGCTCGGTTTCAGCACTCGCAATCATCCTTCTGGTTGGACTCAACGAGTATATTCGTCGACGCAATCAGAAATGATTGTTTTTTTTATGTTTCCACACATAGTGGACAAGAATCGTCCACTATGTGTGTTATACTCTAATCAAGAGGTGAAGGAACATGAAAAAACAAACAAGCACACTACTCGCATTAGTCCCAAACGGCACATCATTCCAAGAATTTATCAGTCATCAAGGCAAACGATTTGATTCTCGTTTTGGAAATATCATGAGCAACGAGGTTGAGATCACATTGATGTTTGATACATCAAGTGATGCCTTTGAATTCTATAATGAAATTCGCTTTACGCCAAAGTATCAAGCGCTCTATACCATTAAGACTGTCAGTGACAATCCATGTCACTTAATCGTCAGTGGATCAGAAACACTCTTTGATTACTTTGGAACCAGAGAGCCCAATCTATTGACCGCTAGTCGCGTTTTAGAAATTGATTTCAAAATTGACTACGTTCAAGCCATGACATCAATTGTCTTTACAGGAGAAGTCGTTCGAGGCGAACTCTTGGGACGCCACTGCATCATTGAATTCAGTGATGTACTCCCAGAACTCAGCCTTGGTGGATTACGATACATTGCCCGTGACATGGATCAATTCGATGCTTTACTCACACGTGTCTACTGTGTTGAAGGAGAAGTCCTCCGATGAGTAAACTCAGCAATGCTCTGGCGATGCTTGATATCTTATCGGTTAAGTCCATTCAAACCAGAGAAGAACTCGCTCGTGCGCTTGAAATAAGCCCACGAGCCGTCCAAAGGCTTAAAGATGACTTAGAGCTTGCGGGCTATGATATCGTGTCTCAGTTTGGACTGGGTGGGGGCTACAGCCTACTCAATAAGAGTCAGATTAAACCACGAGCGTTTACGAGTGAAGAAATAAGGGTGCTGAAACAAGCACTCTCTTTTCTCATGAATCAGGATCTTGGGGCCTTTGATTCAAGCACACTCAAAACACTTGCCTCCTTGAGTACCCAACTCGATGATTATGGACTTCAGAATATTGAACACTTTCAAAGCATTAAGTTGAATGTAGATCCGGATACCTACCATAAGCACATTCGACTCTTAGAAGAAGCAATCGTATCGCATTCTCGTGTTAAGATACAGTACCAAAAGAATCATCGCGAACGAAGGGACTATGTCTTCGAACCTTATAATTTAGTCATCGTGAATAAGTTTTGGTACTTATTGGGGAATGAATATCCCAGTGGTCGTCATTTGAGTCTTAAGATTAATCGTATGGACACAATTGATTATGAGGGAAGTATGTTTAGATTTGATGTGGAGACATCTAAGAAATCTGTGCTATCAGACTTTGGATATAAAATAAAACCTACTTACACGGAATGCATCATCCAAAATCGTGATTATCTTTCGGAGTATATTTGGGGAGAGAATCAAGAAATCGAGTGGATTGATGATCATACATTTAAAATGAGTGTTATCTTTCCCAATGAGAATGCGGCTAAGGATTTCATTCTTCAAAATGGTTCTGGATTGACCTTAATTGGGCCCAGGGAACTCTTAGATTGGCATAAAAAAGAAATAGAAACAATCGCGTCGCGATATGCTTGCAATTGAGTCCGAAAAAAGATAATATAATGAGTGCTATCTTAAGATGGGACGTGAAAGTATATGCAATTCAGTTATAAAAAGATGCTTGCATCTGTTTCAAAAGAGGAGGAATACGATATGGTGGTAATTGAAGGTGTTGTTGGGGTAGGGAAGAGTTCATTGATGAACATTCTCGCAACGCAAGGGTATGAAGCATTTGAGGAACCGGTGGTTGATAATCCTGTTCTTGATAAGTTCTATCATGACCGCACGCGATATTCATTTCCACTTCAAGTGTTCTTTTTGAATAAGCGTTTTGAGCACATTAAACAAGCGAAAGATGTATCTCGAGCAGTAATGGATCGAAGTATTTATGGTGATGCGATATTTGCGCGCATGTTGAATTTGAGCCAAGAAATGTCAGATGAGGAATTCCAAATCTATACAGAACTTCTTACAAATATGTTGGAACATGTTCATAAACCAAAATTAATGGTTTACTTAGAAATATCGGTAGACGAAGCAATGCGCCGCATTCAAAAGCGTGGTCGTGATTACGAACAAATTGTTGAACGTGAATATTGGGAAAAACTTAATACTGAATATACGCATTACTTTAATGAATATGAACTTTCACCCATCTTAAAAATCAACGTTGATAATCTTGATTTTGAAAACAACCCAGAGGACAGAGAATATGTTCTGAAACTCATTAATGATAAACTGAATGCTTAATTCAGTTTATTTTTATATCCATGATACAATAATGAATACGAGGAGGTACTTGTCTTGAAACTATCAATTCTTGATTTTGTAACAATACATACTGGAAATACACAAAAAGAAGCAATAGAAAATTCAATTGAAACCCTTAAACTAGCGGAGGATTTAGGATACCATCGTTACTGGTTTACCGAACACCATAATTCAAATCGTTTGGTGAGTACGGCTCCGGACTTAATGATTGCGCTGGCACTCCAACACGTATCCAAGATTCGTTTGGGCTCGGGTGGTATCATGCTTCCGAATCACTCGGCATTAAAGGTCGCGGAGAACTTTGCGATCCTTGAGAGCATGTATCCGGGTAAGATTGATCTTGGCCTTGGAAGAGCTGCTGGAACGAATCCGCAAACTGCACTCGCGCTTGCGCGTTCAAATGACGTTATGAAGAATAATAGTTTTGATGAACAGATTGATGAATTGACTAATTTCTTCAATCATTCCTTTGCTTCTTCACACCCTTACTCAACTATTAAGCTTTCGGATAGTGTAAACCATGTTCCGAATGTGGTGATGTTGGGGAGTTCTCATGGTGGTGTTCAGTTCGCAATTAAACATGAATTACCATTTGTGTTTGCGGGGCATATTTCTCCTGATTTAATGGAGGGTGTCCTCAATTACTACTACCAACAATCCGGCAACAAGGGTGTTGCGGCACTGGGTGTTATTTGTGCTGAGACGGATGAAGAGGCAAAAAAACTCGCATCTTCATACGAGTTAATGTGGGTGAGATTACTTCAAGGTCTGGGTAACTTTGATCGCATGAGTATTGAGGATGCTTTAGCATATCAATATTCAGCGCATGAATTGGTGATTCTTGAGGGCGTTCGTTCTAAGTTTATAACGGGAAGTAAGGAAACGATTGAAGCAAAGTTTAAACAAATTCAAGAATCCTGTAACGTAGATGAAATCATGATGGTGGATATTTATCCGGATCATGAATCGCGTCTTAAGGGCTATCGTCTACTTTCGCCTGAAAGTGACGCTTCATAAAGTCGACGAGTACGCGTACATGATTTACCGTATATGATTTAGCGGCAAAGATAAACGTAATGGTTTCTGTTTGGCTCTTATTACTAAGAGTCTCAAGAATGTCCATTGACTTTTTATTATGTTCGAGCTCACCGCCATAGTGATGGGCGAATTCTTCAAAGCGTTGGGGTTCGTGATTGAACCATTTTCTTAGTTCTGTTGAAGGGGTTATTTCTTTGATCCATTCATCGAGGCGTAGTGATTCTTTCTTAATCCCTCGTGGCCATAAGCGGTCAACGAGAACACAATAGCCATCGCTTGAGTCGAATGTTTCGTAGGCTCGTTTGATTTTAATCATGGTGTTACCTTCTTTCTATCTTAATCATAGTCTCAATTC
>JAAYNU010000152.1 GCA_012520695.1 Erysipelothrix sp. | reverse complement strand
CGCAACGATAATACCCACAAATGCGATAATAACGTTAGGAAGTTTTATTACCTTTGGTGGTTTTAAAAATCCTAACGTTATTATCGCATTTGTGGGTATTATCGTTGCGGCATTCTTCTTAGTTCGTAAGAATCAGTATGCTGTATTCTTGGGGATGATTGGTGCTGCTGTTGCAGGTATCTTAATTCGTCTTGGGGCAAGCATTGATTTATTCAACTTTGCACCTGAAGTATTATCATCACTTCCACAACTTCCTGCTGGAAGTCCAATTGCGTTTCCAACGGAACCAATCAATACAATGTTGAATGAAACATTCTTAGTAAGCTTTAAGAATCTTCCTACAATCATGAACGTTCAAGGTGTTGTGGTTGTTCTTACGTTCTTGTTCCTTGATTTCTTTGGTACAGCAACAACGCTATCTGCAGCTGCATCACAAATTCCTGATCTAACTCGTGAAGAATTTGAAGAGAATCATAAGATCTATGCTGCGGATGCATTGGGTACATTCGTTGGTTCAATTTTTGGTACTTCAAATCTATCAACGTATATTGAATCAGTATCTGGTATTATCAACGGTGCTCGAACAGGGCTTATGGCTGTTGTGTGTGGATTACTATTCTTAGTATCAATCTTTATCTATCCGATGTTGTCTCTTGTGACGGCTGCGGTTACAACGCCTGCTATGGTTGTGATTGGGATCTTCATGATGCAAAATATCACAACGATTGCTTGGGATGGTGGATTTGAAGAAGTCATTCCTGCTTTCTTAACGATTGTGATGATGCCTCTTACAGGTTCAATTGCATTGGGATTAACACTTGGGTTTGTTTCTTGGGAGTTATGCATGGTGTTTGCGGGTCGCTTTAAAGAGATCTCTCCTACAATGCACTTTATTACACTGATTTCGATTGCTTATATGTTCACATTATAAAAAGGAGCTTCATGATGAAAAAATTAGTTGATGCGATTAATGATTTGGGAGTTGTGAGAACGGAAACAATTTTAGATGTTTCACAATTTCTTAATGCACAAGTAGATGCACAGTTGATGCAAAGCTTAGGTAAGGATTTCTCTGAGTACTTTGCACAGTATGATTTCGATGCTTTTGTAACTGTAGAAACATCGGGTATTGCGCCATCTGTATTCGCGAGTCTTTTTTCAAATAAACCACTTGTTATCATCAAGAAGCAAGATAAAGTAATGGATGAGGCGGTGTTTGTCCAACAAGCATCTCACTCATTCACAAAAAATCATAATTATTACTTAACAGTTAAAAAGGAATTCATTGAGAATAAGCGACTTATTTTACTAGATGACTTCCTAGCTCAGGGGTCTGTTGTACTGAATGTTGATGCTTTGTTTAAGAAGGTTGATGCGGAACTGGTAGCGACTGGAATTTGTATTTCAAAGAATTTCCAGGATGGCTATAAGAAGCTGACATCTCAGGGTTATGATTTGTATTGCCAAGCACAAATAAAAAAACTCGATGTAGAATCGAGTTCAGTGATTTTTGAAGACTAGTTATTAGTCTTCTTTTTTATTATTCTTACGGCTTGCGATATTTAAATCAATTGTGAATCCAAGTGCTGATATTGTAATGAGCGGAATAATCATTAAAATGAGTGCTCCGAAGCTTCCGAAGCCACTTCCGGAATTATTGGATCCGTAGTATAATCCGACGAATGCGATGATGTATGCTCCTACGAAGAACAGTCTTGAGAAGAAGCGTCCTTTGTTGAGTAAGTAGAGTGCATAGGCTCCAATCAGTACTGATATTAAGAAATAGTAAAATAATGTATCAAATGAAAACGTCATTTTTATAAATAGAAAGATAAGCACACTCATTAAGAGCCATGTGAGTCCCGTGAACCCTAAAGCGAGTGTTAATTGTTTTTTAAAACCTGGTTTTTCCATATTCGTTACCCCTTTTGATTAATATACCACATTTAATGTAGTTTTGTTTTAAATGTTGTATTAAATACATATGTAAAGTGAGGGGTTTCAATATGACAAATACAATTAAAGTTGAGGGTTTTGGGAGTGTTTCTGCTGCTCCGGATATGATGAGATTTTCGTATGAACTAATTCAGGATGCGGATTCATATGCTGAAAGTCATTCTGCTTTAACTGAGCAATATAATGCGATTGTTGAGAGTTTCAAAAAAGTGCTCTTCAATGTAGCGAAGGTGAAGACATCTTCAATTAACGTTTCGATTATTCATCCATATGATAAACAGCCGAAACAATTTCGATCATCACAAAATCTAACGTTTGAAGACAAGATTGATTTGGATCGAATGAAGGATTTATTGGATGCTTTGCGTTCAACAACGGACTTCAATTTCTCACTATCCTACTTCATTAAAGACACTACGAAATATGATAATGATGCAATTACCCTTGCGGTTACAGATGCAACCGATAAAGCGAAGGTTATTGCCTCAGCATCGGGTATTAAATTGGGTAATATTAAGACTATAGAATTTGTCTCACAGTCCATGGGAAGGCCTTATATGAAGGCTATGGCGATGGATATGGGTGGTAGTATGAGTGCAAGTGAGTTAACTGTGTCACAAAATGTACTAATTTCCTGGGAAATCAAATAAATATGTTATAATATCGTAAGAAGAAGGCGATAGAATGACATTTATTTTGAATCCAATGGAAGTGCGTACTTTACAAAAGCACGCACTTTATGCACTACAAGTATTTCATGCGTTTTGTACTGAACATGATCTTAAGTACACATTAGCATACGGGACCTTAATTGGATCCCTAAGAACAGGGAAAATGATTCCCTGGGACGACGACATTGATGTCGTAATGAAGCGCAGCGAATATGATCGTTTTGTTGTGTTGGCCAAAGATCACCTCAATAAAGAGGTGTTTGTTCAAAACTACCATACGGATCCAGAATATATTCATGCATTCACAAGACTTACAGTAGAAGGATCTCTTGCGATTCAAGAAGATTGGGCTGAACTTGACTTCCATAAGGGCATCTTTATGGATGTGTTTCCACTCGATAAAATAGCTCCTGAACATAAAAGAGAACAACACATGCGCCAGGTCAATCGATACCGCCGCATGAAAATGGGTAAACTTTATGCAAAGAATGAATCTTCGGTTAATCCATTTGTGGATTCAATCAAGCGATTCTTATTGAAACCATTTTCGTTTCAATACCTAAATCGAAAACTAGATGAAGCAGCTCAAACCTACAACAATGATCCTTCGCTTAATCTCATTTCATCCATGATGGAAGGGATCAAAGCATACTACATGCGCTTTGCGATTGATCAATCTTATTTTGATGACATCGTCGAAGTTGAATTTGAAGGAAGACTCTACCCTAGGCCGCGTCGTGCAGATGAGATTTTAACACAATACTATGGCAACTACATGGAACCACCAAGTATCGAACTGCAAGAACCTCATCATGGTTTCGTTGAGTTTAAGTTTAGAGATGATATCGATGATTTATTAAAGAATTCATAAGACGCAGTGCGTCTTTTATTTTATTTACAAACGCGAAAGCGATGAGGAGAAATTAATGTCTAATTCATATTTTGATGGAGGATTGTTGCAGCTTATTGTTTATCGTATTTTAGGAGTGTTGGTTACTGTATTCACTTTAGGAATATGTGCACCTTGGGCCATCACTATGGTGGAGTCATGGAAAGCCAGTCACACAGTAATTGATGGACGTCGATTAAGATTTGATGGGTCTGCAGTTTCATTGTTCGGTCAATGGATCAAATGGTTGCTTTTGACAGTAATAACATTTGGAATTTATGGTTTCTGGGTACAAATTAAAATGATGCAATGGGTTACCAAGAACACACACTTTGCAGACTAAGAAGATTGTCCATCAAGATGGATGTCAGAAGGGAGGAATTTTAATGAAGAGGTATACAAGCATCGGGGGAATTATATTTCTATGTTCCTTTGTATTAGCGTTTATTGTAGATAAGTTTTTCCCTTCATATAATAATCTACAGTGTGATCATTTACTTGGTTGCGATTATAGTATTTCAATTGGTTTAGAAATTTAAATCGAGTGCTCCACGTTAGGAACACTCGATTTTTTTATACTTTGTATTTATTGAGATTATCGATTTTGTATCCTCATGGTATTTTTAGGCAACAAAAAACCCACTGAAAAGTGGGTTATTGGTATATTGGTGCTCCGTCACGGATTCGAACCGTGGACCCACTGATTAAGAGTCAGTTGCTCTACCTACTGAGCTAACGGAGCATGCTAGTTAATTATAACGCTAGGGAAAATAATTACAAGCATTATTTCTAAAATTAGTGCATATCTGTGACGTCAAGGTCTGAGAGTATGTCAATGAGTAGTTCTCTTGAGATGTCTCCATTGAAATAATCGATAATCAAATCAGGGTGCGGTGTTTTTTCGAGGATGAGTTCTTGAAGTTCTTCATCGAGTGTCAAGAATTGCTCGAAGAAATCATCGGTGGGTACGAATTCTGATTTGAACAGTTCGACGATGAATTCTTCTTCACTGATTTTGTTTGAGACAAAAGCGTTTGCGAGTTCTTCGTCGAGTTCGTTGAAGAGGATGAATTCTTGGGCTATTTCGCCTTCTGGGGTATCTGAGAGTAGTTCCATGACGGGGTCAATATCGAATTCGTGGTCAAATATTTCGAATTCGTCGAAGTCTTCAATGTGATCTACGAGTTGTTCCATGGTACTGATCATTTCCATGAACTCATCGAAATCTAATAATAAAGCTCTTTTTCCGTTTTCGTCCTCAATGACATATTGCTCTTTGTTGTCGACGACATCTTCGAGTGTTTCTTTTGCCTTGTCTAGAAATTTCTTTTTACTAATGGTGTTTAGTTCTTTTTCGTCCATTTGAGAACCTCCTATTTGTTATAGTATATCACTAAATACCTTACATTGGAAAGTGATTGCGTGATAGAATAGATTGAAGAAAGTGTGTGTGGAATATGAAAAAATTAATCATTGCGGAGAAGCCTAGTTTAGCGCGTACGATTGCAAAAGCAATTGAGTCTACGGGTGAGAAGGCTTCGAATCGTGGCGGATATATTGAAACAGACTCATATTATATCTCGTATGCCTTTGGGCATCTTTTTACGCTGTTTGATATCGATGATTATGAGGGTGAGAAGCGTCAATGGACACTTGATAACTTACCTTATGTTCCTGAGACATTTAAGTATAAGATTGGTATGGATTTTAAGACGAAGGCAGTGGATGAGGGTAAGAAGAGACAGATTAATATTTTGAGGTCTTTGGCTGAGAAGGAAGATACCACTGGTATCATTCATTGTGGTGATGCGGATCGTGAGGGTGAGATTATCATTCGAGTGATTCTTAATGAAATAGATAATCAGAAGCCTGTTTATCGTATGTGGTTACCGGATCAGACTGAGGCAACGATTCTTGAGTCTTTGAATAAACTTGAGCCTTCTGCTAACTATGATAATTTAGGTGATGAAGGGTATGCGCGTACGTACATGGATTGGCTTTATGGCATTAACTTAACGCGTTATGCAACGCTTAAGAGTGGTCGATTATTACGGGTGGGTCGTGTTATTACTGCGATCGTAAAAGCAATCTATGATCGTGATATGGAAATTAAGAACTTTGAGCCGCGTGAACTGACGACACTTCAGTCCAATGAAATTACGGATGGAGAAGTCATTGAGCTTAAGGTTAAGAAGAACTATGGAGTTGAGGATGTTGAGAAGGCACAGGTCTACGCGAATGAGTTGAATGATTTACCTGCAACAGTTATTGATATCAAATCGGAGAAGAAGATTGTGGTTGCGCCTAAACTATTCAGTCAGTCTTCGCTTCAGAACTTTTTGTCTAAGAAGCATGGTTTTAAACCGGATGTTACTTTGTCTCTTGTGCAGTCTTTGTATGAGAAGGCATTGGTGTCGTATCCTCGTACACCTACGGAGTATATGGCTACGGCTGAGAAGGGGAAGGTTAAGGAAATCATTCAGGCAATTCAGTCTCGTTCGAGTATGAAGCTTGTCTTTAAGGATAATAAGCGTATTTTTGATGATAGTAAGATTGAGAGTCATAGTGCGATTACGCCGACGACTAAGATTGCGAGTGCGAATTCGTTTGCGTCTTCTGCTGAGCGTCAGTGTTATGAAGCAATCTATCGTAGATTCTGTGCAGTGTTCTATGATGAGGACTGTATTGAGAATCAATCGAAGATGGTGATTGAGTGTGGTAAGGAATCGTTTGAGGTTAAGGGTAATATTGCGGTTCAGCAGGGTTGGAAAGCCGTTGAACAAACCGAACGTAAGGATAAGCTCTTGCCTAACTTAGTGGTGGGTCAGGAAGTGAATCATATCTTTAATTTGGTAAAGGACTTTACGAAGCCAAGGGCTCATTATACGGTGTCTACATTGAATAACTTCTTGAAGAATCCGTTTAGGGATGAACTGAAGGAGATTCGTGAAGAGGATGACGACGATTCGAAGGACTATGAAGCAATTCTTAAGGGTCTTGAGATTGGTACGGAGGCAACGCGCTCTACGATTATTAAATCGGCGATTGATTCTCAGTATATTGATTTGACGAAGACGCAGTATCATATCCAGGATGAAGGGATTTATTTGGTTGAGTCTCTTGAGAAAATGAAGATTGATATGTCTAAGGAAAAGACTACGTTTTTTGGGCAAGAATTAAAGAAGGTGTTTCTGGGTGAGAATGCGCTTGAAACTCCGATTAAACTCGTTGAGGATGAATTGAAGGAAATCTTGGATTCAAGTGAGTCCATAAATCTGATTGTGAATTTAGGCTTGTGTCCTTTGTGCAAATCAAAGGTAATTGAAACGTCGAAGTCTTATACTTGTGTTGATCGTGGATGTCGTTTCACGTTGTGGAAGGACTCTAATTTTGTAACGAAGTTTGGTAAGGTGCCACTGACGCCTGAAATGGTTGCAGAGCTTACTGAGCATGGTCGTGTTCGTGTTGAGGGATTAACGTCTAAGGCGGGTAAGACCTATGGAGCAATGATTGAAATTGAGGTAGGGGAACAGTATATTAATCTGCGTCCTAACTTTGAATAGCATCAGTTGTGACTTAAATTTAAATGACTTATAATGATAGTTAGCTTAGGGAGTAATGGTATATGAAAGAAATTGATGCGTTAATAATTGGTAAAGGGCCCGCTGGGATTCAGGCGTCTTTATATATGGTGCGTGCGAATATCACACCGGTAGTCATTGGTAAGGATATTGGTGCGAATATGCTTGCGAAGATTGTGGATAACTTTTATGGTTTTCCTGAAATCTCGGGTTCTGATTTGGTTGAGATTGGGATTAAACAGGCCGAGGGCTTGGATATTCCTGTCATTACAGATGAAGTAGTTTCGCTTGCGTTTGATGGTGATCGTTATATTGTGACGACTGTGAATGAAACGTATGCGTGTCTTGCGCTTCTTTTGGCGACGGGTACTCAGCGTACAATTCCGCGTGTTCGTAAGATTCGTAATTATACGGGTAAGGGTGTTTCGTATTGTGCTGTCTGTGATGGCTTTTTCTTTAAGAATAAGGTCGTTGCGGTTATGGGTAATGCGGAATATGCTGCAAGTGAAGCGCGTGAATTGGTGGAACTTGCATCGAAGGTCTATGTCTTAACGGATGGTTTGGAGCCAACAGCAGAATTTGACGAGCGTGTTATAATAGTTAAAGACAAGCTGGTTTCT
>JAAYNU010000151.1 GCA_012520695.1 Erysipelothrix sp. | reverse complement strand
TATGATTTTTGGTATGAGTCAAGTCAGTTGATGCTTCGTCAAATGAAAGAATCAAACAAGAAAAAAGAAGAAAAAATCAAAGAGTTGCAGGATTTTATTGCGCGATTCTCTGCAAATGCTTCGAAGTCGAAGCAGGCAACGTCTCGTAAGCAGCAATTATCAAAAATTAATGTTGAGGATATGAAACCATCAAATCGTAAATATCCGTTCATTGATTTTAAACCAAAACGTTCATTAGGATCCTCTGTTCTCGCAATCGAGGACCTCGAAAAATCTGTTGATGGTAAAACTATGTTCTCGGGTGTAAGCCTAACAATCGGTAATGATGAGAAAGTAGCGATCATTTCCGATAATGAAATTGCTAAATCATTATTCTTTGATGTTCTTGCTGGACGCCAAGAACCGGACAAGGGAACAGTTCATTGGGGTGCTTCAACTGAAGTAGGGTATTTCAATAAAAACTTTGAAGAAGATTTTTCAAGTGATCAACGAATTGTTGATTGGCTGATGGAGTTCTCTGAAGAAAAAGATGAATCCTTTGTACGTGGTTTCTTGGGTCGAATGATTTTCTCTGGTGATGATGCTCTTAAACCCCTTAAAGTCCTATCTGGAGGGGAGAAGGTGCGTTGTATGATGTCTAAGCTCATGATTAGTGGTAATAATGTATTGCTCCTTGATGAGCCTACAAACCACCTTGACATGGAATCGATCACTGCACTCAACGAAGCATTAATTAAGTTCCCTGGAACGATCATCATTGCTTCCCATGACTTCCAAATTCTTGATACAACAGTAAATCGTGTAATTGAGATTAAGAATGACGGTTCTTATTCTGATTACTTGGGTTCGTATTCTGAATTTTTGGATTCAAGAAAGTAATTTAATGATTTAAAACGAAAAGTAGGGGTCTGTGATTCAAGTATGAATCTAAGGAGGGATTTCTACTTTTCTTTATGTTCTTACAAATGATATAGTAATAAGAAGTTAGGGAGGCTACCTATGTATACATCTCATCTCTATGCAATTAGAACTGCTTTAATTGTTTTTCCGATTATCGCATTCGTTTTTTTGATTCCTTATATGATTTATCAGTACTATGAGTACAGTTCGGTGAGCTTTTTAAGGAGTTTTATCGTTTATTCGTTTATCTTTTACTTTATTACAATTTGTTTCTTGGTTATGTTGCCACTTCGTCCAAGGTCTGTGGTTGCTCAAATGACTACGCCTACAATGGATCTTAGGTTTTTTGGTTTTGTAACGGATCTTAAAGAGCTTGGTTTGTTAT
This sequence comes from Erysipelothrix sp., assembly GCA_012520695.1. Lineage (GTDB taxonomy): Bacteria > Bacillota_I > Bacilli_A > Erysipelotrichales > Erysipelotrichaceae > Erysipelothrix. The sequence goes on along the minus strand of JAAYNU010000151.1, from coordinate 409 downwards.
CAATTAAGAGTTCGCAGGATCTATTCAAATTAATTTCGAATGATCGTTTTATGGAACCCTTGCTTAACGTTGCGTTATTGATTCCGTTTGGTGTTTATTTACGATACTACTTCAAGAGAACGTGGTATGAGACAATTCTTTTAAGTTTCTGTTTATCAATGTCGTTTGAGTTAACGCAGTTATCGGGTATTTTTGGGTTTTATTCTCGTCCCCATAGACTCTTTCAAGTCGATGACTTGATGTTGAATACAATCGGGGGTACATTGGGTTATGTTCTAACACCGGTATTTGTATTTATGTTCCCGTCTCGTGATGAAATTGACGAGAGTTCAATGAGCAAGCACGAAAATGTTTCCGCTATACGAAAAGGAATTGCGCTGTTAGTGGATTGGGTAATCTTAATCGGTTT
>JAAYNU010000150.1 GCA_012520695.1 Erysipelothrix sp. | reverse complement strand
TAAACTCAACAGTTTCAATCACAATTGATGGTTATATCGAAGCAGTTAATAAAGCAATCGAATCAGCAGTAGCAGTTGAAGGACTAGATAAAGTTGGAACAGTATCATCAGTTTCAGCAAAAACAGAAGATCCAGCAAAAGTTGAAATCAACACAGTTGTTACAGCAGTTGGATTAGATAAAGATGGAAAAGTTGTTTACGCATTCGCTGATGAATCACAATTAAAAGCAGCAATCACAGGTGCTACAGTAGTAGCTGGTGAAGAATTACGTACAAAAGGACAACAAGGAAACGATTACGGAATGTCAGAAAATGGTATGGTTGAATGGGATCAACAAGTTAAAACTTTAGTCGACTGGACTAAGGGTAAAAACGCAGAAGAAATCGCTAAAGCTGGCGACGAAGCTGATGTTACATCAACAGTTTCAATCTACATCGGTGGATTTGTATCAACTCTAGAAGCAGCAGTAGCAGCAGCTAAGTAGTACAAAGAAACACTCATAGCAATAACATAAGATGATGGATCCTTCGGGGTTCATCATCTTTTTTTGATTTGAAGAATTGCAATAAAAAAATGATTCATCCAGTTACGACGAATCATTCATTATTCACAATGATGCTTTTCATAAAATGTGAAGGCAAGATGCAGGGCACGGATACCGTCGCCTTGTAGCTTCACCGCATCCCATTCGAATTGTGGAAAGTGAAAGTATTCAAACATTATTGGAAAAGGGTAGTGTTGTCATCTCCACAGGTGGCGGTGGTATCCCGGTTGTGAGGAATGATCAAGGACTTTATCGCGGTGTTGCGGCAGTTATTGATAAAGACCGTTCTGCGCTTCAACTAGCGAAGGACATTGATGCGGATGTATTGGTGATTCTAACCGATGTATCAAATGTCTATATTAACTATGGGCAAAAGAATCAAGAGAAACTGGAATCAATCACTGTTGCGCAAGCACAGAAACATATGTCGGATGGACAATTCTCTGATGGGAGTATGGGTCCTAAAGTAGAGGCTTGTATCGCATTTGCGAGCATGGGTAAAACAGCGATTATTTGTTCCTTAGATAAAGCTTTAGAGGCCTTACAAGGTACATCTGGAACTCGCATCGTCGGATAACTTGTGCGAAACGTGTGCAATTTCACAAAATGATTGACTGAATGTGTTTCCAAGGCTTACAATAGAGGTGAATCGGAGGACATATACATATGAAAAAGAAACTAGTATTATCCCTCACAGCGCTTTTTGTCTTAAGTGCATGTGCAGGTAAAGTAAATAAACCAGGTGAGTTGGAGCCGCAGACATACAAAATCGGAACAGCCATCACAAATAAGGCAGTTGTTACTGAACCAAAAGATGACAAAAAAGGTGAATTCGAATCAAACGTAACGTACATTACAGTTGCTCTTGATGATAAAGACGCAATTGCTTATGTACTTATTGATGAAGCACAAAATGCTTTCGAATTTGATGCAACGTCAATTGAACCATTCGAAGGACGTAAGACAAAGAAAGAACTTGGTAACGACTATGGTCTAAACTGGTTCGAACAAGTAGCGGCTCTTGAAGAATATGTTACTGGAAAAACTATTGCGGAAGTAAAAGCAGGCGATCCAGCATCAGATTTAAACTCAACAGTCTCAATTTCTGTCGATAACTTCATCGCAACACTTGAGGAAGCAGCAGCAAATGCTGTAACTTACAACGATGTTGTGGGAATCGCTTCAAGTTCAAGTGTAAACGGAACTGAAGAGAACGGTGCTGTAGAAATCGTTACAACGGTCGCTGCAGTAGCAACAGACAAAGACGGTAATGTAGTTTATGCATTCGTTGACGAATCACAACTAAAAGCTGATATCGCTAACGGTGTAGCAACACCAACAGGATCTGACTTAACAAAAGGCCAACAAAAAGAAGCTTATGGTATGAGCGAAAAAGGTATGACAGAATGGTACCTTCAAGTGAAACACCTAACAGATTGGGCAGTAGGAAAGAATGCTGATGCGATTTCTAAAGCAGCAGAAGATTCAGATGTTACTTCAACAGTAACGATCTATCCTGGTTCATTCGTAAATACGCTTGTTAGCGCACTTTCAAAAGTAAAATAATCTAAGCCTTAAATAAGCCCCGAGTTTCTCTCTTAAGAAGATGAACTTGGGGCTTTTCTGTAACCTTGTAGGAAAAGAAGACAGTCAATGTTAGTTGAATCAAAGCAAGTATTAATGGATGTTAAGTTGAGAAACAATAAGGATGGCATTGTCCTTGCGGTAGAGTTTCTCTATGATTTGGGCTATGTCAAAGGCCTTTATATTAAGGCAATGATTGATTATGATTCGGTTCAATCCACATATCTTGGAAATGGAGTGGCCCTGATTTATGGGCCTTCTGACTATGTTTTGAAGTCGGGTGTGGTCGTAATACAGGTCTCTGAAGGAGTGGACTTTGATAACAATAATGTCATTATGATTTTTGGAGTTGCCTCAAACCCTAAAGATCATATGCAGACGCTCTCATCCATAGCAATAGCGTGTTCAAATCCTGAACATGTCATTGAAATGGGGAAGAGTTATACTGCACAGAACATTGTGGATATTCTTAACTCATGAAGGCGCTCCATTTTGGCGCCGGTAAGGTGGGCCGTGGCATTGTAACTTTGCACTTAATCGACTCAGATTATTCAGTTATTTTCGTTGATGTGAATGAGGATCTCATTGATGAACTGAATCAAGAAGGATACTATAATGTAATTGATAGTGAGGGTAAACTCACAGTGATTAATGGTATTAGAGCGATTGATTCATATACACACCAAGACCAATTAGACGTTCAAGTTCTATTTACAGATCTCATCACGACCAGTGTCAGTCTGAATGTATTAGCGCACATCGCTGTTGATATAGTGGAAGCATTCAACGCGATACCCCATGCAATGTGCCGAGTGATTGCGAGTGTTCTTATGTGTGATCAAGAGCGTTTGAAATTTATGATTAACGATTTAGGCGTCGAAAAGACCTTACAAGAATTAACAGGTATTGAAGATTATACAATTCTCTTTGAGGAAATCATTAAGAGTTACGAAAGGATACAAAAAAGTACAGATTAATTTCTGTACTTTTCTTTGAGATATTCCCGTAATACACTAATTATTTCTGAGTTTGATTTTGATTTCAAATCGGGGAAGATGCGCAAGAGGCGTTCTTCTCCTTTTTTGATGTGATTTCGAATGTCTTCCTTAATGTGTTTTCTAAGCCCAAGAATACTGGATAATGTAAGGCTTAAATCGATTAATGTAACACCTACCAATATTGGGGCGAGTGTATTCACAATCCGCGGGTCAAGGCTCTTCGTGAACGATACAATGAAAGGATTAATCCACAGCACAAGGACAACGGACAATAGTCCAAACAAGATACTGTTTTTGAGACAAATTCTTCCGTTAATGTTGAACTTCTGTTTTGAATAATCCCACCATGACATATTGAATAACTTCTCAAGGATAAAACTTGTGATGTATTCAAGGGTACTGGTCGCAATGGTTCCTAGGATAAAGATATATATTGGGTGTGTTCCATAGGGCATGAGTATGTACAATACTATGAAAGCGCCGAATGCGTAAATTGGAATAATGGGTCCTCGTAGGAATCCACGTTCAACGAAGTGTCCTGCAGGAACAGAAACGTACGTTGTTTCCACAATCCAACCAAGAAATGCGTAAATAAACCAAATAAAAATGAGTTCAATCATTTCTTAGTAAGCTTTAACTTTCTTAAATTATTACTACGATTATATTTTCTTAATGCTTCATAGTTCGCGGCATAGGTTTTTTCTGCGGAATTAAGATTTCCCGGGGAATAAAAGACCGTGTCCTTTAATTCATCAGGAAGGTATTGAATGAGATGCCATAGATCACTTCGATCATAATCGTACATATCTTCATCTTCAACACCCACTGCATTCAATCTTAAGTATTTAGGAATTTGATGCGCGCTGGTTCGGACTGTGTGCATCGCGGCATCAATGGCCAATTCACCCGATTTACTTTTTGGGGACAAAGCGAGCTCAATAACAACCACTGAAAGCGGTAGTTTTGCTTCTGGGAAACCAATGCGTTTGGCTGCTTCAATAGCGGTAACTACTCGAGCACATAAGGCGGGGTTCGCAAGGCCAATATCCTCATAAGCGATCGCAATTAAACGTCGTTCGATGGAATCGAAGTCTCCCACATGGATAAGCTTCGCAAGATAGTACATTGCCGCTTGAACATCTGATCCTCGAATTGATTTCTGTAAGGCAGATAAAGCATCGTAATGATTATCGCTGTCTTTGTCCATTGTGATGTTGACTGAAAGAGATAGTTTACTAAGATGGTCCATCGTTAAGTTTGAATCATGAGTGCTCTTTGATAAGAGTTCAAGTGCATTGAGGGCATAGCGTGCATCCCCATTGCACGATTTAGAAATCGCAATAAGGACTTCTTCATCAACACTACGTTCTTCAGAAAATGTTTCGCTGGCTCTTCTTAGGATTTCTTGGATATTTTCTTCCGTGAGTGGATGGAATTCAAATAAGTGCACGCGTGAGCGAATGGCTGGGTTAATTGAAAAGTATGGGTTCGCAGTAGTTGCACCAATCATAGTGATGAGGCCACTTTCTACGTGGGGTAAAAGAACGTCTTGTTTGTCTTTATTGAGTCGATGAACCTCATCAATTATGACCACAAGTCCTTTACTCATTTCTGCTTCGATAAACAACTGGTCCAGTTTCTTCTTATTATCTGATACTGCGTTGAAGAGTCTGAATGGTCGGTTGAGTGCCGTTGCGATTGCCATTGCGGCAGTTGTTTTACCGGTTCCTGGAGGACCGAAAAAAATCATCGAATACAGTTCTTTGTTCTCGACTAAATTTCTTAAGATTTCATTGGGTCCGAATAAGTGCTCTTGTCCAACGATGGAGTCGATGGAGGATGGTCTTACTCGGTATGCTAATGGTTTATTCATTTTTATCACCTGTTTAATATTATACCATGCTTCAATGAGGGAATTGTGAATCAGCTTAATTCAATATGATATAATAGGAGCAATGCAAAAGTTGAGGACAGCTATGAAACTAGTAATTCAAAAAGTTAAAGAAGCACGTGTTGAAGTTGAAGAAAAGATTGTCGGACAAATTGATCATGGCTTCATGATTTTAGTGGGGATTGAAGACGGCGATACTGAAGCAGATATCATCAAAGCGGCAGATAAAGTATCCAAGCTTAGAATCTTCGAAGATGAAGAAGGAAAGATGAACCGTGATATTCATGATGTGAGTGGAAGCATTCTCTCAATATCACAGTTCACGCTGAGTGCAAATATGCGCAAAGGAAACAGACCCAGTTTCATCTCGGCCATGAATGCACAGGAAGCAGATGTGCTTTATAATCTTTTTAACGAAAGCCTTCGTTCAAGTGATATTCGAGTTGAAACAGGCATATTTCAAACACATATGAACGTAATCTTGAATAATGATGGTCCGGTTAGTGTTATCATGCTTCTAAAGGATGGCAAGGTGCTCTAAGGTATGGTATTATTTAAACGATAAAGAGGTGGCACAATGGCTATAGTACTAGATGGTAAACAAGTATCAAAGGATATTAAAGCGAATATTAAAGAAACAATTGATGGACTTGTTGCTGCGGGCAAACGAGCACCGAAGTTGAGTGTCATTATTGTGGGTGAAGATCCCGCATCACAAACTTATGTTGCATCCAAAGCGCGTCAGTGCAAGCAAGTAGGAATTGATTCGGATACAATTCGTCTTAATGAAGATTGTACAGAAGACAAACTCATCGAAACACTAGAGGGACTAAATGCCGACTCGGGTGTTGATGGCATCTTAGTTCAACTTCCACTTCCAAAACACATCAATGAAGATCGTGTTTTAGATGTCATTGATCCTAAGAAGGATGTGGATGGTCTCCACCCTTTAAATATGGGATACTTACAAATCAATCGCAAAGCACCTCAGCCGTGTACACCCAAGGGAATTATTTCTCTTCTGGATGCTTACGATATTGAACTTGAAGGTGCACGTGCATTAGTCATCGGTCGCTCCCGTCTTGTGGGTAAACCCGTAGCAGGACTCTTAACGAATCGAAACGCTACTGTCACGATTGCGCACTCTCGCAGTAAGAACATTGAAGAACTCATTGCTCAACATGATATTATTGTTGTTGCGGTGGGAATCCCTCACTTTGTGAAGGCATCAATGATCAAACCAAACCACATTGTTGTGGACGTTGGAATTCATCGTACTGACAATGGTATTATAGGAGACGTTGAAGGTGGCGAAAATGCTGCTTATCTCAGTCCTGTTCCAGGAGGCGTGGGTCCAATGACAATCGCGAGCTTGCTCGAAAATACATTGGAGGCATACTATGGATCCTAAGGAATTTGGTATGGGCGATATCGTCCAAATGAAAAAACCGCACCCATGTAAGAAGTCACCTTATTTTAAGGTTGTTCGTATGGGAGCAGATATTAAGATTAAATGTGAAGGATGTGGTGCAGTCATTATGTTGGCACGCCACGAATTCCAAAGAAAACTAAAGAAAGTAATTGAACGAAACGAGGAAACAAATTAATGGCATTAACAGCAGGAATCGTAGGCCTTCCCAATGTTGGGAAATCAACCCTATTTAACGCGATCACAAAATCACAGGTAGAAGCCGCAAACTATCCGTTTGCGACGATTGCACCCAATGTCGGTGTGGTCCAAGTAAAAGATGATAGAATGAATGTTATCCGAGAATTTATTGAATCAAAGAAACTCATCCCAACAACGTTTGAGTTTACAGATATTGCGGGTCTTGTAAAAGGGGCATCGCAAGGAGAAGGACTTGGAAACCAGTTCCTCTCAAACATTCGTGAAGTGGACGCAATTGTTCACGTTGTACGTTGTTTTTCAAATTCAGACATCGTTCACGAACACGGAATCGTTGGAGACCCAATCTCCGACATCGAAATTATTGAAATCGAACTTATGCTCGCAGACCTTCAATCCGTTGATAACCGTCTTGCTCGCGTAGGAAAAAAAGCACGTGTTAACGATAAAGATGCGATTTTAGAAGTAGCGACATTAGAACGCGCTAAAAAAGCACTTGAAGATAATAAACCAATCAATTCATTGAGCCTCAATGAAGACGAAGAAAAACTCATGAAGACATTCCATTTCTTAACATTGAAACCAGTTATCTATGTCGCAAACATTGATGAAGACTCATTGATGGATATCGACAATAACGAAATGTTCCAAAAAGTTAAAGCTTATGCTGATGAGCGCGATTGCCGTGTTATTCCAGTATGTGCAAAAGTAGAAGAAGATCTATCAAGTCTTGATGACGAAGAAAAAGAAATGTTCTTGAGTGATCTTGGAGTTGATGAGAGTGGTCTTGACCGATTAGTTAAGGCGTCCTACGACATCTTAAAATTAAGAACCTTCTTCACTGCAGGTCCGATGGAAATCCGAGCATGGACCTTCCACGATGGTATGAAGGCACCTCAGTGTGCTGGAATCATCCATACTGACTTCGAAAAAGGATTCATCCGTTCTGAAACATACAACTACACTGATCTTGCAGAGTATAAGAGCGAAAGAGCAATTAAAGAAGCAGGAAAACTGCGTTCTGAAGGTAAAGAATATCTTATGAAAGATGGCGACATCGTTCATTTCCTAACAAGTAACTAAGCCGCAAGGCTTTTTTTAATAAAGGAGCAAACTATGAAAAAAGCACTTATGATCCTATTAAGCCTCTTACTTGTTTTGGTAGTGCTCGTGAAACTGAGTTCGAAACCCCAAGAAAGACAAGGTCTTTTTGAGTACCAAATTAAAGAAGATAAGACTAAACCAAAAGAAACTCAAGTTCATGATTGGCTTGATGGGTTTTTAAAACAGGACAAGAAACTGATACCAGTATACAAAATATATGATGTTGAATATTTTGATAGAAATTACTATCAAGCACGGTTTGACGTAACTTATTCACCGGGACGAAGTTCAGAGGAAATATTCGCTGAAGGTACAAACAATCTGGTTTTTGAACTCCAAGTGATGGTGGGTGAGTGGTCACTAATAAATGTTTACACCCAAGAAGAATATGATGTCATGAACAATAACTACGAAGTTGATTTTGAGGATACGATTCCTGAACGAATCCAAATGAGAGAAAGCGAGAGAATGCTGGAATACACAGTTGATTCAGGTAAAACATGGAATAAGACATTAATTCCATACGCTGATATTGACCAACGCTATGATGACGCATCACTTAAAAACACCAGTGCACTCTATGGAGACAAGAGAAATACCTACCTCATCACAAAAGAAGAAGGCAAAGCCGTACTAAATCATACCAAAGACAAAGGAAAAACATGGGACCGAAATCCAATTTATGTGGAAGGTGTTGATGCAGAATACTATGGTAATCCATCCATATTGTATGTGAATGATAAAGAAATCATCGTGAGCTTTGCGATTAACCAGGCGATGGGTTCAACTCAAAGTATTGTCGCCCGTTCCACAAATAATGGACTTAATTTCAAGTGCATTTCAGAAGTCCCTGGCTCAAAAATGATCATCGAAAGTAATGTGCTCAATGATCAAATCTATAT
>JAAYNU010000149.1 GCA_012520695.1 Erysipelothrix sp. | reverse complement strand
TAATTGAATTAAAAGTTACGTTACACAACGACTATGATGAAATCAAAAATCTGGACGTTATGTCGATGCAGATTGTTCTAACTTGATATCTTGCTTTCTTAGAATAGCCGTTAAAATAGCTCTTTAAGTGCCCTAACTGGCGGTTTTGAACGATATCAATTACACGTCCATCAGATCCTGTAAAAATAAATGACATATGAGCATCTATACCACACCACGAACTGATTTGAATTCATCAAATGATAAGTGTGTCGGTAGATATTCTTTGTTTATTACAAAGTGACTACTTAGTTTCTGTAATAAATTATTGAGTGAGGCATGTGAGATGTTCAATCTCTTGGCAATGTCGGTCACTGATATCTTATCTTTCAAATCAATCAATGCAGCGTGTAATGTGTTCGATGAAATTGAGTGATTAAATTTTCCGAGATCAGTGTTCGCCACGAAAGTTTGGCTACAGTTTTTACAGTAATATCGTTGCTTCCTTAGTCGAACGATGGTTTTTAATATTTGATACCTTCGGAACTTTTGTCTCAGTAAACTTTGCGACGTTTTTAATAATCGAATAATTTTCATTGATGCATCCGCATTTAGGACAGTACTTTGGAGTTTGAGGTGATAGGGTTCCTGTATAGACCAATACCTTTGAGTTTTCTCGATACTCTTCAGTTAAACAATCGTTTTCAAAAGTTATTTTTTTATTTTTTATGTTGAGGGTTTTTAAGATACAATTAGACATGGACATGTGCTCCTTCTTTGGTGTCGTAACTTAAGTATAAGCACATGTCTTTTTTCATGCAATAGCAAAAAAGGTGCTAGTGAGATATTTCTCACCAACACCAGATTATGTAGAACCAAATGATTTTGATCTTTTTTAGTACTTTCTTATTAATTTGACTAATATTGACCTAGGTCAATTCTTTATCAACTAATGTGAGGTATTATGTAGTCACAAGGAAGAAGGAGAGACTCTAATATGAAAACATTTAATGAAGTAGTGAATAAGCATAAGGATAACTTGGAGCTATATGTTCCAGTAGTAGGGAGAGTACATGGGCCCAGTCATCCTGAGTTCTATGCTGTAAAGAAAGAATATGATGCAATGGTTGAGAAAGTTAATTCTGATAAGTTGATTGAGCTTAAGGATAACTTTGAAAACCTACGAAAGATTACTAATGATTATACAGTTCCAAGTGATACATGTGAGACATATGAAGCAGTATATACAATGCTTCAGGAATTAGATCAAGCATACACGGAGTAATTTGGGAAGGGGGTAAAATCATGCAAGCATTTATATTTAGAAATAAGAATAAAATAACGTTCACCAGTGGTCTTTTGATTCTATCAGCGTTTATTAGCTTATGGGGATTTAAAAACGAAACAATCTTTGAAATCTTACTTATTATTGCCTCAGTGATTGGTACGATTCCAATTGCATTACAGGCATATCAATCACTGGTGGTTAAGGTTATCAGTATTGATGTCCTAGTAACCATCGCCGTAGTGGGTGCCTTTATAATTAAGAACTACGAGGAATCCGCAATCGTAACGTTCCTGTTTCTCTTCGGAGCTTACTTGGAACAACGTACATTAAATAAAACTCGTTCCGCAATTAAGGCATTAACTGAAATGGCGCCTGAGAGTGCACTTAAGAAAATGTCCAACGGGGAGTTTGAGGAAGTTGATGTCTTCGATGTAGACATAGGCGATACGCTTATGGTTATGACAGGATCTAAAGTTCCGGTTGATGGAACCGTTATTATTGGAGAAGGTTCAATAAACGAAGCCAGCATTACCGGAGAAGCCATTCCAGTTGGAAAAGAACTTGATTCAAAGGTATTTGCAGGGACTATTCTTGAGAATGGAACACTTCAAGTGGTCGCTGATCGCGTTGGAGAAGATACAACCTTCGGGCGTATTATCGAGTTGATTGAAGAAGCACAGGATTCCAAGTCCGAAGCAGAGCGATTCATTGATAAGTTCTCGAAATACTATACTCCGATTGTATTGGTTATAGCAGGGCTTGTTTATCTCTTTACTAAAGATATCGAACTCGCTATAACAATACTGGTCTTGGGTTGCCCTGGGGCGTTAGTTATTGGAGTACCGGTGTCAAACGTAGCTGGTGTTGGTAATGGAGCCAGTCATGGTGTTCTACTTAAGGGAAGTGAAGTAATTCATGACTTCAGTAGAACGGATACTTTCATCTTCGATAAGACGGGTACACTCACAATTGGAGAACCCGAAGTATCTGAAACACTATTCTATGGAGATAAGGATACAAATGATTTAGCTTACCTTTCCAATATCGAAAAGGAATCAAATCACCCCCTCGCAAAAGCGATCATTGAAGAAATTGGTAGTACAACTACTTATGATGTCGAAGATACTGAGGTCGTAAAGGGTGGAGGTATTGTCGCAAGAGTTAATAATCAAAGAGTTATCGTCGGAAATACGATGTTGATGCTCAATGAGAACATAGAGCTATCAGAACAAGTACTCAAAGATGAAGCAAGACTCGAAGCAGAGGGAAACTCACTAGTGCTCACTGCAGTCGATGGTAAACTTAAAGTGATGATGGGAATCAAAGATCAGATCCGTAAAGGAATTATAGAGGACCTAGCAGCACTAAAAGCACTAGGAGCAAAACACCTTATTATGTTATCGGGTGATAACCAAGGTAGTGTTGATGTAGTCGCTAAACAATTAGGACTTACAGAAGCACATGGTAATTTATTACCAGAAGACAAATCATCCTATGTTAAGAAGTTAAAAGCGGAAGGACGTATTGTTGCCTTTGTCGGAGATGGTGTTAACGATAGTCCATCACTAGCACTATCAGATATTGGAATCGCAATGGGAAGTGGAACAGATGTCGCAATAGAAACATCGGATGTAGTTCTCATGAACTCAGATATGTCACGCCTCCCACATGCATACGGTCTAGCACAAGCAACTGCTCGCAACATGTTACAAAATATTTTAATCGCAGTAGGCGTCGTTTTATTCTTACTGGCAAGTGTCTTATTTACAGAATGGATGAACATGTCAATTGGTATGTTACTCCATGAAGGAAGTATTCTCGTCGTAATATTTAACGGTATGAGATTACTTCGCTACAACAACAAACAAAAAGGAGAAATTTAAATATGAAAAAAGCAACGATTCAATTAGAAACACTCACATGTCCTTCATGTATCGCAAAGATCGAAGGAGCACTTAAGAAAGTAGACGGTGTTGATGATGCATCCACAAAGATATCATTCAGCTCAAGTAGAGTCCGTCTAGACTTTGATGATTCAAAAACATCAATTGAAGCGATTGAAAATTCAATCACTAAAATGGGCTACAGCGTGGAGAAATCTCGCGTAGCTTAATTCTAGAAATACTAATATTTAAAGAGGCTGTCATCAAATTGGGTGACAGCCTTTTACTGTTCAAATTACTAGTTATTACCGTTAAACCACAATCAATTCCTTGTGATAGTTTACACATATTTTGTTAGTTTCAAAGATTTAGGTGATCATATCTGCTATAATCGAAAGTAAGGAGGTTACTGCATGATACTAAATATAGATTGTATTCGAGATATTTTATTGTCTTATGAAAAACTTAATAAATCGAAGAGTGATACAGTAACACAGAAACAATTGAGGCTGGATGCTTATAACGAACAGGAAGTAACGTTTCATTTGAAGCAGATGGATTCATCCAATTGTGCTGACCTAGAATTTTCTAAGTCTAGTCTTTATAATCCATCGGAGACATATATTAATTCATTGACTGCGCATGGAGAGAACTTACTTCAGGCGTTGAAAGATGAAAACATCGTTCATGAGTTTAAAGAAATCATTGATTCAAAATATCCGAGTTATAATTTGGAAATCTTTGTGTACGGATTTAATGCATTTCTTTCAACTCGTTATGGTTTGTAGGAATTAATTTGTTTGTGATTTAAAAATAGACGAGGAACGGCTGATGAGCCGTTCCTTTTGTGTATTCTATTCGACTGTAACTGACTTTGCGAGATTTCTTGGTTGGTCTACATCCAATCCTTTGAGTAGGCTGGTGTAGTATGCGAGTAGTTGTAGGGGAATCATTGTGAGTAGGGGTGATAAGGTGTCGTCTATTTTGGGGATATTGTAGCGTAGAGTGTAGTTTGATGGATCGATGTTGAAGTCTTCACGTGTGATGAGAATAACTTTGCCACTTCGTGCAAGGATTTCTTGTACGTTACTGATTGTTTTCTCAAGTAGGTGTGTCTGTGTTGCGATGGCGATGGTAACGACTTCTTCGTCAATGAGTGCAATAGTACCGTGTTTCATTTCACCTGCTTGGATAGCCTCACTGTGGATGTATGTGATTTCTTTAAGCTTCAGTGAGCCTTCTAGTGCGATCGCATAGTCTAAGCCTCTACCAATGAAAAAGATATTTTTGGTGTTCTTAATTGATTCTGTGATTTCTTTGATACTCTCTTTATCTTCGAGTAAAGTTTCCATGAGGGTTGGAATTCTTATTGCTTCAGGGTTTCTCTTTTCGTGAGAAAGAAGATAGAGAGTCAGCGCTTGTGCTGTGTAGGCTTTGGTGCTTGCTACAGATTGTTCGAAGCCGGCTTCAATAAAGATATTGTGGTCTGCTTCGTTTGCGAGAGATGATGTTTTATTGTTTACGATAGCGAGTGTTGTATGATTGAGATCTTTGACGTATCTCAAACAGGCAAGTGTATCCGCAGTTTCTCCGGATTGAGAAATGAAGATAAGTAAATCATTGTTATCAATATTGTTTTTCTGATAACGAAATTCACTGGCTACGTGGATAAAGACACGGATATCAGTGTTTGATTCAATCCAGTACTTTCCAAGATAACCAGCGTGAAGAGCGGTACCACAACCGATGATGTGGATGCTTTGAACAGTACTGAGATCTAAGGGTGTTTTGGTTTCTAAGAGTTTCCTCATAATGTTGGGTTGTTCATAGATTTCTTTAAGCATGTAGTGATCGTAGCTACCCTTGCCGATTGAATCTTGTTCAATGCTGGTGGTGTGAACTGTGTAGTTTATTTCTTTCAGCTCTTCGTTGTAGATCCTGATAATAGATCTGGAGACTGATGCGATTTCTTTCTCACCTAAAATAATATAGTCATGGGTCTCATTGATGAAAGCACTGATGTCCGATGCAATGTAGGCTTCATCTTTGCCTACTCCTATTACGAGCGGGCTTCCAGACCTGAGTGCATAGAGTGTGTCTGGTTCATCATTGAACATGATGGATAGAGCGAATGCGCCTCTTAATATTGCAAGACACTGTCGTAGAGTATCTAGTGGGTTATTGTTTTGATTGTATAAGTGATCAATCAAATGGGCGACAACTTCTGAGTCTGTTTCAGATACGAAGATGTAACCTTTACTGATTAAGTCTTTTCGTAAATCAATATAGTTTTCAATAATACCGTTATGGACAATCACACATCGTTTGCTTTCATGGGGGTGTGAATTGAGTGTTGATGGTTTACCATGTGTTGCCCACCGTGTATGTCCGATGCCTAGTTGTATGTCTTTGTTTTCTTGGTCTTTGACTAAGGGTTTAATGTCTCTTACTTTTCCAATGGTTTTGTAGGTTTTGAATGAACTGTTTTCTAATAAAGTAAGTCCAACGGAGTCATAGCCACGATATTCGAGTCGTTCTAAGCCCGCAATTAAAACATCGGATACGTTTTTGTATCCAATATATGAAATGATTCCACACATAAAATAATCTCCTTTAGATTTGTGTTTAAAATATTATGATTGGGGTAACCGATGGTTATAGAATAATTTGTTGATTTGTTTTCTATTTAACGATTCCATCAAACCGAAGAGGTATCCGCCGAATATTTCGATAATCCTCTTTCCTCGTCACTCTCTCTGGGAGCCGGGCGCTGTAATTATAATTGTTTGAGAACTCCTTTCTAGATTTTTATAGTAGCACAGGAATATAATAAAAGTAAAGAAATTGAAATGAGTGATTGGTTTTGGAATTGATTGAACTGCGTAATATCCGAAATTAAACTACCAAAATAGAATAAATAAATAGACAAGAGGTCATCAATAAAAAAGTATTTACAAATAACAGTCAAGTCCAGAATCTTGTGTAAAATGCATTATGTTAGAAAGTGGCTTTAATCAAGCCACTTTTTTGTTGCATCGGTAAATTTGATATATTGTCTTGCACTCGATTGCCTGTCGCAAGAACATTTTCACCATACTGAACGCGAGAACGCGCAATTCTAACGGTATGAAGACCATTCTTGGTTGTTTTAAGCATTGAGTATAGTTCATATATGTTGCTATGAGCCGAACGCTCCATGCGTTTCTCCACAGCTTTTTTAGTTACGTCACAATTTCGATGACTTTTCTTTTATTACGAGTAAAAACTGTCATGATATTT
>JAAYNU010000148.1 GCA_012520695.1 Erysipelothrix sp. | reverse complement strand
TACCACTTCAAGATATTATGGGAATTGATAACTCGGGTCGCATTAACACCCCAGCAACAATCGGTTCACCAAACTGGGAATGGAAGATTGAAAACACACAAGGTCTACCAGAAGCGATGGCACAGTACCGTGAGTGGAATAAGAAGACGAATAGAATATAATCAAACGGAGTCTGAAAAATAAGGGTTGTTAAAGTTTAGCGTTGATAAAAATGTCGCGCAATAAAGTTTAACGTTGATTACCTATAAAGTTTAGCGTTGAAAAGGATGAATTTTTACATATTCATCCTTTTTTTGTCTCTGAAAATAATCGATATACTTTCTATTTTGCATTCAGCACGTAGAGTGCTCTTATTCTAAGATTATCAAAATTGCGGTAACCTCCAGATGTCTTTATAATCATCTTTATTACTGCATTTCTAGATTCGATTGGTCCGTTTGAGATTCTCCTTTTTCTTATTCTTATAAAGGAGTTCAATATGTATTCTTTGTTTTTGGATAAAGTCTTTGCGATTCTTTGATATCCATCATAACTAGAATTATTAAAATCTGTGATTAGAATATTAAGTTTCTCTTCAAGATGAGTTGAATCCTTTAACCGATTAAAACTTATATAGCTCTCCTTAAGTTCATAACAAAGTTGAATATCTTTGTCGATTTCAAATAGCAACTCTTTTATCTTTGTATTAGAAATATAGTACCCAAGTTTATGATTGTATTTTCTTTTGAACCATTCAACATTGCCATTATTTTTCAACAATATGTGCCTGTAATTTTTTAGCAGATAGTACTCCTTGGATTCTGTATCATGTTTTTTCATTATTTTAATGAGGAGTTTTTGATAGCTATCGATGATTAATTTTATGACATGGAAACTATCGACGCAAATCGTCGCTTTTGGAAAAAATGTCTTTGATAGCTTGAAGAATCCTGAATACATATCCGTTGACACATACTTAACTTTATTGCGTTTGTCCCTTGTATAGTGGTCTAACCCTCGTATACAGTCTTCTACACTTCGTCCGTATATTAGATCAACTACTTCATTCGTTTCAAAGTTCAGTAATACAACAGCGTACTTCTTTTTTGACTTCCTACCAAGGTAAACTTCATCAATACAAAGAACGCTGGGAAGTTCTCCAACAGGAACTTTTGCATTTGAAAAAAAAGTGTTCATTACGGCAGTGCTTGATATGTTTACCTGATCTGCGATAAGTTTAAAAGTCATTCTGGGATCTTTGGCAAGTTTCATTACCTGTCTTATAGAATTATTTGAAATCCTACTCTTTCTTGAACTAATGGGGTTGGGTAACATAAAAGTGATTCCACAGTCAGTACAGACGTAGCGATACTTTTTGAAATGAATGATACAAGGGCGATCATTAAACGCAGCATGATTCAACTTAACGGTCTGAGTCCCATTAGTACTCACGGTTGATTTTGAACAATGAGGACACTTTTGAGATTCTTTTTTAATCCATACAAAAATATTCGTAACCCCATCGTGATTCCAATGGGACAATTCTTTGATCTGTTTATCATCAAGTCCTAGCAAATCCTTTACTAAATCATCTATAATTAAAATACCTCCATCAAATTATTTTCTCGACAAGAATATAATATCATGGAGGTTTTTCATTCTTCAATTGTGTTCAACGCTAAACTTTATAGGGAGGACAGTTAGAATCGCAAAATATCAACGTTAAAGTTTATAGCATGGACGTTCAACGCTAAACTTTACATAGCCTAAAAAAAACAGTGATTATACAATCACTGTTTTTAAGCTTCAATAATTAGATAGCTCTAACGTTTGCTGCTTGCTCTCCGCGTGGTCCTTCGACGATGTCAAATGAAACTTCTTGACCTTCTTCTAAAGATTTGTACCCGTCCGCTTCGATAGCTGAATAATGAACGAAAACGTCTTGTCCGCCATCGATTGTAATGAATCCGTAACCCTTTTCAGCGTTAAAGAATTTAACTTT
>JAAYNU010000147.1 GCA_012520695.1 Erysipelothrix sp. | reverse complement strand
GTCTTCAATTATATCATACTTAAAGTCCATTCGTATATCACCAACGACATTAACGAAAATTGTTTCACCATCAGACCTACAGGAAATACTGCTTGAATGATGTTGAAATTGGTAGCCTGGGTCGGTTTCTACCTCGCACTCATCATCATCATATTCTAAATCAGATTCGTCATCACTCTCCAAATCAAGACCATCATCTAAATCACAACTGTTATTTTTAATATATTCCCTATAGTGATTTAAGATCTTTTCTTCAATATCAAGACGTTGTTCAATGAGATTGATGTAGTTCTTCTTATTAATTAAAGAAATACTCACACCTAGGGAGAAACTCAACCAAGAAATAAAGAATATGAAAAAGCCTAAGGAATACAATAATATCGATCCTTTATGGCAATTCAATGCACAGACTTTGGTCTTGAGTCTCGACATTGAGACACCTCCCCACTCGGCTAACTGACTTAACTCCCTCGAGAAGAATTTCATATCCTGGAGTTTTTACTAGTCGATTACGATCATAAGCAATCACGAAGGGCTTATTGTCAAACGATCCAATAATGGAATCACCCTCAAACTGAACATTTCCAGCACCCATTAAGTACTGCCTAATCTGTAGTTTGAACACATCAACCTGAGTGATTTCCGAATCAATTCCCCGCTTCATTAAGTGCATCAGAGCCAGTGAGAGCGAAAGTATTACGGGGATAAACAACAAGCCCACCAACATCTCAATAAGCGTAAAACCCTTCTTCATAATTGAACCCTAAGAAAGCCATTCAAAAGACTGATACAAAGATATAAGATGATCAATGAAATAAGGATTTCCACTAAAATAAAACCACTTTTATTACCCACAAGTGAACCTACCAAAACCCAGCTGAAACACACATTTAAAGCCTTTATAGTTAACTGTTTGTGCCTGATTGATATTACCCCTAATGTTAAACCAAAGACCCTCTTGAATCACAACTCTTTCTGAATCTGCCATTGCCTTAAGTTGTGCCTCAATAATGGAATCAACACCCAATTCATCAGCGAACACTACCGGTAACACAAACAATAAGCTAAGTGCAGAAATTACCATTAAAACCACCATCATCTCTAAAAAGGTAAACCCTTTATTGAACTGCTTGTCCGCCCTCAATGCGAATCGAACCCCCATCCGAACACGACGTTTGACGCGGACTCAAGAAACCATCACTCACCAACTCACTTATACTCGTCGGTGTTCGATCATTTTTTAGTGTCGACTGTAGAATCGCCGCATCAACGATCTTCAATTGCGCATCACAGCCTTTTGAATTCACTACTCCCATTGTCTTTTGAATGTTCGGAAGCGTTAGGAGAAAGATGATGACAATCACAGACATTACTAAAACCATTTCAATCAAAGTAAATGCTCGTTTCATAAGACCTCCATTATTTGCATCGGCAAATACAACACAGAATAAAACATCGCCATTAGAATCAATAAGTACATAAAAACAATTAATTTAAACACTTGCATAAAGCGCTTTAAATGCTGTGCTATCGACTTTTTAACCATATCTAAGTATCGGTTCACATTAACTTCAAAACAGTGTCTACGAAGCCCCTGATCCACTAGTAGGACGAATTTCGGATCAAAATAAGACTGGTTCAAAGACTCACTGAAACTACGCCCCGATAGTAAGTCATCTTCGACATGATATGAGAGCCAACGAGAAAATGAGTCAAGACTTGAGTGTCGCATAACACCGATCATAAACTGAGTTTTAACACCGTATTTCAGAAACAAAGACATTACCATCGCATAACGATACGTCACAAAATCTCGAAGAAATTTAAACCCTTGATGCGTCTTAATATAGAATAGAATTCTCAAATCGAGTGATTGGAATAAAGC
>JAAYNU010000146.1 GCA_012520695.1 Erysipelothrix sp. | reverse complement strand
GTTCAAATTGCGAATGAGCTTAATAATACAGGGGCTATTACGGGTATTGAACTCCATGAGTCCCGTACGGGTGCAACTGAAGAACTCTTAGAGCGTTGTGATGTTATGAATACACGTGTTATTACGTCCGATGTATTGGATTTTGAAACAGATACCTTGTTTGATCGTATCCTTTTGGATGCACCGTGTTCAGGATTGGGTGTCTTGTCTCATAAGCATGACCTTCGATACCATATTTATCCAGAAGACCTAGATGATCTAGTACTTCTTCAAAAGGATATGTTGGATCATGTATCAAAAATGTTGAAAGTAGACGGAATTATGGTCTATGCAACCTGTACCTTAAATAAAAAAGAAAATGAACGTCAAATCAAGGATTTCCTTGAAACTCATGATAATTATGAACTGATTCATGAAGAGACCTGTGATCCTGTTGCTACTGGAGGCGATGGATTCTATATCGCACAAGTTAAGAGAACGTGTTAAAATATACTTTAGGAAGTGGTGAATAAGAATGGTAATGTATACATCCCTGAGTGATATCGGTCTTGTTCGAAATGAGAACCAAGACGACCTAGCAGTCGTGGAGCATGAAGGTGCTCTTTTAGCTGTGGTTTGTGATGGTATTGGTGGCAGCAACGGGGGCTCGGTCGCATCTAAGATGGTGACAGATTTATTGTGTAAGAGTTTCTTGAGTCAAAGTCGATTCAATGATTTATCTGAAATCCGTTACTGGTTCACATCCACAATATCAAAAATTAATGAAAAGACATTCAGAGCGTCGCTCGAAAATATTAAATACCATGGCATGGGAACAACCTTAATCTGTGTTGTTTTATTCAAAGGTAAAGCCGTTGGGTTTAATATTGGGGATTCACGATTGTATTCAATCAAGGATCATAAAATGACGTGTTTGAGTCATGATCAAACCTATGTTTATGAAATGTATCTTCGTGATGAAATTACATTTGAAGAAACAGCGACGCATCCCAAACGAAATATTTTGATGAATGCGGTTGGGATTGATTCAAAAATTGAATTTGAAACGATTTATATCAACGAACCATGGGATCACTTTTTATTATGCAGCGATGGTTTACATGGCTATGTAGCTGATCCATTGATTGAAGCAGTCTTTGCTAACGGATCCTTGGTATCACGTCGTGATGCACTGTTAAAACATGCACTGGAAGCAGGGGGATATGATAATATCTCCATGATTTTGATTGAGGGGGATAAAGAATGAATACTTTAATCAGTAAACGCTATCTCCTTGTTAAACAAATTGGATCGGGCGGAATGGCCGATGTTTTTCTGGCAATGGATACAGTGTTGAATAGAGAAGTGGCTTTAAAGCGCCTTCGCGGAGATTTATCACACGATCCGGTCGCACTTTTAAGATTTCAAAGAGAAGCGAATGCGGCGTCAGGCTTAAATCATCCTAATATCGTCGATGTCTACGATGTCGGTGAAGATGATGGTCAGCACTATATCGTTATGGAAATGATGCGCGGGACGACACTTAAAGAATTAGTGCATCGCAGGGGTGCGCTTGATAAATATGAAGCAGTCGCTATTATGCAACAACTTGCGCGTGCGCTCATTAAAGCTCACAGCAACAATGTCATTCACCGTGATATTAAACCACAGAACATCTTAGTTAAAGACGATGGTACCGTGAAAATCACGGACTTTGGTATTGCTTTAGCGGGAGATGCTTTACAACTTACGAAATCGGATTCTGTTTTAGGATCTGTTCACTATATGGCACCGGAGTGTTCACGTGGAGAAGGGGCTTCGCCTCAATCCGATATCTATGCACTCGGTGTTGTGTTCTATGAACTACTAACAGGGGATGTTCCATATCGTGGTGATACACCGGTTGAAATCGCGATGAAACACATTCGTGATGATTTCCCACTGGTTACGTCATACAATTCTAGTTTGCCTAATTCAATTGTGAATATCATTGCGAAAGCAAGTCACAAGAATAAGCTTCATCGTTATGGGAGTGCTCAGGAGATGTTGGAAGATTTAGATACATGCCTTGATGAATCGCGTCAACATGAGCCACTGTGGTCTGCTTCAATTGAAACAGATGATGGTACTAAAATCATGACGAGTTTAAATGGCGTCAAGGAAAAAGTAGATGGTGAAGACCAAAAGAAAAAGAAACGAAACTGGATGTTTGCGGGAGGCGTTCTCGCAGTCATTCTATTCATTGGGTTGGTTGTCTTCTTCAACAGAAAACCACCCGAGCCAACAGAATTTGAAATGATTAATGTTGTCGG
>JAAYNU010000145.1 GCA_012520695.1 Erysipelothrix sp. | reverse complement strand
CTTACTTCCACCATGGTGATTTCGATACGCGTTACATAGGATATGAAGCGATTCTAAGCTATGCGAAACAGAACGATTTAGTCCTTGATGAGTATTTTTATGAGGAACTTCTCATCAATGAAATCGCTGTCAAAACAGTTGATGAATTTATCATCGAACTTTCAGTACAAATTAAAGATTCAATGATTTTTATATGATATAATGGACGATAGAAGCGAGGTATAACCCATGTCACAGACACTTTACTTAAACTCGAATACCGCAATCATTAACTTCAACCAAGGATATCCAAACAACAGCCAGGAAATCCTGAACAGTAATTCCTTCAAACAATTGGTCGACGGATACTTAGAACAAGCACCGCGATCAGTCATGAGAGATCTTAAAGAAATCTGCAAAGAAAACAACCTCCGAGAAAGTATCATCGAACTTGCTCGTCATCTTTAT
This sequence comes from Erysipelothrix sp., assembly GCA_012520695.1. Taxonomy (GTDB): domain Bacteria; phylum Bacillota_I; class Bacilli_A; order Erysipelotrichales; family Erysipelotrichaceae; genus Erysipelothrix. Next base: position 5,781 of record JAAYNU010000145.1, on the reverse strand, counting down.
GTTTATAAACTTGAAGACATCGATCACCCATTAATGGCGAATCCTAAACTGGTATCACGTCTTGTCGAAGAAATCTATGTTTACTGGAGAGAATTTCAACGATGCTCTATCGTTCACTTAGGTAAGAAATCTAAATCAGAACTCATCAACTTTATTGATGCTGACACTCAGTTCAATAACACGATTTTAAGATTCTACCGTTTACTTCAAGAAAAGGTCCAAGGACGCAAGAATAAAATCTATCGTCAATTAAAAGCAGGAACCAATGCCGCAATCACTTTGATTGAGAAACAAAACCTTGTTCCTGAAGACTATACAGAGTTTAGAAAACTACACTTCGTAGATTCAGTACTCCTTCATTCACCACTCATCCTTCATCCGAAGACAAACAAGCGTGAAGGACATTTCCAAGAAACAAACACCAATCCAATTAAAGGCTTAGAACTTAGAAAAGATGAGTTCTACTGCTACCCTGCAAAAATCGGGAGTTTACTCGCTTATGTTTACTTCCATAAAGATTTCATCTTCTCAGGAATTTCTCTTTCAAACCTATTTGAATTAGTAACAACTGAAGAAATCAACAGCCGTAAACCCGACATCATGATTGCTTTTGGAGTAAAAGATGGAACAGATGATATGACATTCCACATTGACGACAAAAATGAAATGGTCGTTGCGAAGATTGCTTATCAACCAACCATTGAGTACTTTGGTTACATGAAGAAAATCATGCTTACAGCTTACAACGTATTCATGATGAACCGCGGATGGTTACCAATTCACGGATCAATGGTTAACGTATACCTTAATAATAAGGAAAAAGTTGGAATTGCCTTTATGGGAGATTCCGGAGCCGGTAAATCAGAAATCATTGAAGAACTCACAAATATTGGTTCAGACCATATCTCACACATGGACGTTATCTTTGATGACATGGGTGTATTCCACGAAGTTGATGGAAAGATTGTTGCTCAAGGAACCGAAGTCGGAGCCTTTGTACGACTCGACGATCTCGATCGCGGACTTCCGTACCAACAAATGGACCGTTCAATCTTCATGAACCCAGAATCATCAACGAATGCGAGAGTTATTGTCCCCGTCAGTGATTACCAAACAGTATCAAGTGATCACGTAGTGGATTACTTCTTATACGCAAACAACTATGACAACCAAATCGGTACATCATTCTTCGATTCAATCGACGATGCTAAAGACACATTCGTCCAAGGACGCCGTATGGCCATGGCAACAACACACGAAGTGGGATTATCCACAAGTTACTTCGCTAACCCGTTCGGACCACTTCAGAAACAAGATGTCTGTGATCCACTCATCGATAAGTACTTCAAAGTTATGAATGAATCAAGCGTTAAAGTAGGCCAAGTCTACACTAATCTTGGTGTCGCAAACAAAGAAGAAGATGCGCTTAAGAAATCCGCTCAAGCTGTACTGGATCTCTTACAGAGTAAGTAAAGAAATACCTTTCAATCGTTTATGTAAAGAGGCAACTTGTAGAAGTTGCCTTTTTCTTTGCATAGAATACGTAATCACAGTATGTGCTTTGTCTTGAGTCTTAACCCAAATAGATTAATGTCATAAAATCCTTATTTCCAATTTAAATAGAGTCCAAATCAATGTAAACGCTTGCGTACAGTATCCGAAAAGTGGTAGTATAAAGAATATGTATACGAGGCGATAAAAATGAGAGAAAATGTCAAAAAATATAAAAATTTTAAGAAGCCGTTTTTAGTAATATGTCTTGTAATTGTATCAATTTTTCTCCTCACATTATTTACAGATTTAAATAGAGTGAAGAATAATAAGCCACCAATGTTTGCTTTATTCACCGTAGAAGAAAAGGGTGCGAAGGAATACATAGGTTTTGGATATAGAGTATATCATCAAAATAACAGTTTTTATGCAGTTACATTCCTATGGGCAGATCGAGACGATTTGGCAGTAGGAGATCCTTTTGAAAATAAATTAAAAGTGATTTTCTCTGGTAATTTAACTTAAAATGTAAAATCAGTATCGTTTTAGAATATCATAAATAAGAAAAAAAGGAACTTTTCAAAAGTCCCTTTTTTCTTATAACTTGTTATATTCATCCTTCGAAATACCATAGACATGAAGATCCTGGTACTTACCATGACGATAGAGCATGTCTCTCATCACGCCTTCGTGAATGAAGCCCATCTTCTTATAAAGATTGATGGCTCTTTCATTAAAGCCAAAGACATGAAGGTACATGCGGTTGAGGTTTAAGCCCTCAAATCCCCAGTCCATCAATTGAGTCATGATCTTTGTACCATAGCCCTTAGACCAGTAATCTTTGTTTCCAATAACTATCGCGATTTCAGCATGACGGTTACGTGCATCATGATGCATGAATGCACAGGTACCGATTGCGACATCATTCTCATAAACCATGAACGTAAGACCGTTCACCATGATTGAAGACCATTCCTCAACCTCGGTGAAGCTCATGGGTCTTAGAAATGAAGATTGATCAAAGATCGCAACTTCAGGATCATTGCGCCAAGCATAATACTGGGGAATGTGTTCCTGAGTAAATTTTTCAAAACGTAAACTCATTAAGATTGACCTCCTATGAAATAATACCGATGTACGGTGCGACTGAAATAATAATCGCAGAAACAATAAGCATCACAATCAAAATCTTTAAGGTAAATTTAAGATACTTATCATAAGGTACATTTACGAGTTCCAAGGTTCCCATCAATGTTGCGGATGGATAGAGACAAGACATAAAGTTAACCCCTGCCACAAAGGCAGAAATCAAGATAATCTGACCCCCTGCTGAACCAATTGCGGAACCCACGAATAAGGCAGAAGCAACAGCTCCCAAGATTGGCATCGAAATACCCGCAACTCCAGAAGTGGATTGAAGGAAGATCCCAATCACAACGTAAGCAGCGATTGCGAAGATTCCAAAGACCCACAGATCAACAGAACTTAAGGCATTTGAAATCCAGTAAATGAAGGTAATTGACATCCCTTGAGATGCATCACCCATGATGATTGCGATTCCTCGAGCGATTGATAATACCACAACCACTCCAAGTAAATCTTTCATACCGTTTAAGAACGTAGAAATAAATTCTGATTCGCTCATCTTATTGATAATCATTAAGAGTAAGGAACCAATCAGGAATAAGAACCCAAATTCATTGAATCCCCATTCACCAAACGGTGTAACATGGGCAGCTCCGAGAAGGTCTCCAAGAATAGGAACATTCGCCATCGCAGTGAACGGGAAGTTAACCACATTATATAAGCTCGTCCCACCCAATTGTTCCCATGGGAAATAACCAAAGATCATCACAATGACTAAGAACACGAATAAGAAGACTGAAATCTTTCGCTTAGTAGTGAACTCAGGAAGTGCTTCATTTTTATCAGTCAGTGTCTTCACATCAAGACCGTAAAGAACTGAGGCTTCTTTATTCTTCTTAACCTTGTTTGCATATTGAATCACAAACGCCGTTGCTACAAAGTATAAAGCAATAAAGATAATTAATCGTAAGACAATCCCTGAACCCAGTGTTAAATCAGGGTTACCGATTGCACTTACCGCAGCTCCAGTGGAGAATGGATTCACAACAGAAGCCATATTCCCAACTGTTGCCCCGATGAACATGATCGCAAGTCCCGTCATGACATCGTAGCCCGCAAGCACAAACAAGGGAATAATTACAACCGCGAAAGCAGTGATTTCTTCCCAGAAACCAAATGAAGTTCCAAGAACTGCGAAGACAAACATCATCACCGCGATTAAGATTGAGCCTTGAAGTTTATTAAGTAAGGATCCAATTCCTGCATCAAGTGCACCAGAATGATTCAGTACTTCTAAGAAACCACCTGCAATTAATATTCCAATACCAACATCACTTGCAGCTTGGAATCCCTTGATTGGGGCCATAAGAACATCCCACAATCCAAAGGGTTGCATTCCATGGCCTTGAAGAATAGCACCATTGGAATCAAAGATTGCATCCACAACAATTTGACCCGTTTCTTTATTGAACACTGATTGTGGAATAAAATAACTGAGGACGGCCGTAATGACCAATGCACCAAATACTATGGTGTAGGCTGATGGCATTTTAAATTTTTTCATTAAGATATGACTAATGCAAGGAACGTTTCAGCGTAAACTTCCATCGCCACTTTCATGTTATCAATCACAATGTATTCATTAGGTTGGTGTTCTGTAGACGGTGCACTGACTAACTTAGGACCAAAGGCAACAATGTTCTCCATAGCACGCGCATATGTAGCACCACCTGAAGAAATCGGTTCTGATTCTAAATCACCCGTTACTTCACGGTAAACCTTCATCAATGTTTTAATGTAGTCAGAATCTTTATCAAGATAAATTGAACGTAAGTAATCAAACTCTTTCACATCAAGACCAAACTCTTTTCCAGTTTCATACATTTTCTCATCCACAGACTCTTTAGGGAATGTGACCGGGAAACGAATATCAATGCCGATTTTTTGATTCTTGTCGCTGAAATCAACGATCCCAACATTCAGCATCAACTTACCAGAAACTTCATCACTGACAGCTCCGTAAAGATCTTTACCATTCGCATCAAGGCAGTAATCAACAATGAAATCAATTAACTTAGTGCGCTTACCCGCAACATGAAGTGCATGAGCAGCATTCACAATCGCATTAACGCCCTTATCCGCATCTTTCGCGTGCATCGCAACACCCGCAACCGTAATATCTTTACCATCACTTGAGTATTGATAGCCCAATGATTTTAGAGCATCCTCAACTGTTTGATCATATTCTAATACTGCACTTGAAGGAACAGCATTCAACGCGTCACCGCCCTTGAATGTGAATCCCGCATCTTCATGCAGTTCAAGTGTATATTCGATGAGTCCTTTTTCCGCATACGTTAATGGGAATCCTGAATCCGGAGTAAATCCATAATTTGGAAGTTCTTCTTTTTCAGTATAGGCCTTCATACAGCGCCATAAGCTTTCCTCATCAGTACCAAAGATGAAACGAACGCGTTGGTTCAATTTCTTCCCTTTGTCGAGTAATACTTTCAGTGAATACATTGCGGCCAGCATTGGCCCCTTATCATCTGAAGTACCACGTCCCACTAAAGTACCGTCAATTTCATTCAATTCAAATGGATCAGTATTCCATTTCGAAAGATCGCCTACAGGAACAACATCAAGGTGACCAAGGATTCCGAATAAATCATCGCCCTCTCCCACTTGTGCATAACCATAGTAACCTTCTGGATCAATGAATGTTTCAAATCCAAGTTCTTTCGCTATCGCCATCATTTCTTCCAGTGCATCTTGAATCGGTTTTCCAAATGGTTTTTGGCCCGTTTCATCAAGGACACTAGGGTGTTTAATCAATCGCCCTAGATTCACTTTATATTCATCAAATATTGAATCAATATCGTTTCTTATACTCATAGTATGCCTCCCCAGCGTTATCGCTTTTTTCTATAGTATTATTATAACCCATTCAGGAAATCAATGATAATTTCACGCGATTAAAAAAAGACGAATTTTTTCGTCTTTCTTAATGCTCGATTTTACTTAAACGCAATGCGACTTCTTCAGGCGTCAGTGCATGTTCTAGAACATAGCGATTACGCGGAGTCACACGACATTCATGTGAACAGCCACGAAGATAATCGTGTTCTGTCTTCTCTGACATAAGAAGTTGTTCATTACACTCAGGATTACCACAGTTTACATAACGCTCACACGGTTCTCCTG
>JAAYNU010000011.1 GCA_012520695.1 Erysipelothrix sp. | reverse complement strand
CCGATCGACCATGATCCTCTAAGTCCTTGACACTCACATCATGAACCCTGAACCCATAATCAAAATGCGTTAGGACATCCACATATTCCTTCATCGCAATAACAGCCTTCAATAAATCATTAAAATAGTGTTCAATGATGGATTGTTTTGAAACACCCTCAAACTTATCCTTCTCCAAGTAATCAGCATGCCCATTTTGATGCACACTCAATAAAACTAAATCGTAGGACTTAGAATCCAAGAAAGACAAAATCTGATCGTTGGACACTTCAGTCCACCCAACTTCAATCCCCACGAAAACTCGGTTATTGTAAAGATCGTTCAATTCCTTCGCAACCTTACGATGACGATCATAATCAGGAATACGGTCCACATACCCACCCGAAGGATCTTGAAAATCAAGATGCTCCGTAGTGATGATTGAGTTCTCACTCAGTTTAAGATAATTCTCAATTAGTTCCCTTGAATCAAATGAAATATCAGAATGCATGTGATGATCTAATAATTTCATGGTTATTGTATCTCGATGGTTGAGAGTGCTTGTTTGTAAGAAGCAATCAGCGCGTCACACCATGCGTCAAAATCAGGTTCATAAACCTTCGCATCGATATTCGCATCACAATAGTTCAAGAAACCCTCAACACCTTCCTTAAGACCAATCTTAAATTCAAACCCAGGATTCAAAGCTTTAATCTTTGAGACATCATAGATGTTTGAAAAATGCTTATCCCCCTGAACACTCGTCATAAGATCATACTTCCGAGACTTCTTAAGAATATCCTTTGAAATATAAACAGGTTTATACTCAACGTTCAATTGTTTCGCAAACTCAGGATAGACATCATCCCATGTATGCGGAGTATCATTCATGATTTGATAGACTTCATTGATTGAAGCGTCGTGGCCTACTACAGACACAAAAAGCTCAGCGAATTCATCCGCATGCGTACTCGCCCATACGGATTGACCATCACCATGAACGATGACTTCCTTACCATCAATCATTCTTTGAATTACTGGCCAATATGATTTCCCCTTCACACTCAAAGGAAAACGATCCTCTGAATAAGTTTGAGAAGGACGCACAATAGTGTATGGTAAATCACTCGCAGTAAAGACATCTTCAGCCAGTCCCTTATTCTTACCATAGTCCCCAAATCGATTACCCGCAAGACTCTCCTCATCGATTAAACACGTCAATTCATGGTTACGAGATGCGACGGTACTGATGAAGATGTACTGTCCCACTCTTCCCGTAAATAGTTCCACATCGCGTTTTGCTTGTTCGGGCGTAAATAGGATAAAGTTAATCACTACATCGTAGTATGAATCTAAAACACGCTTCATGGAATCCGTATCATTATAATCACACGTGAGCGAATCGACTCTTTCAGGAAGTCCCTCATTTCGATTCCCTCTATTAAGTACAATCACTTTAAACTCACGATTCTCACTTAATCTCTCAACGATGGGACTTGATATTGTTCCGGTACCACCAATAACTAGAATTTTTTTCATGTAATGACCTCTTTCTTATGACCCCATTATACACGATAGCGCTGCCTACAATCAGGAAACGCAAATGAATTATTCCGTTCTAATCGCTTGAATGAACTCATCATAATAAGGTGACGCCTTCCAAAGCTTTACAAGGCCTTCAAAGAAACCAATAAGGATGCGATCACTGCTAGAATTCAGTAGTTCCAAGAGTTCATCCACTTCTTGTTCCTTCATAGCAATGATGTGGGGTGCTTTAACGCCATTTACGTAGGCATTGAGCTGAAAGGTGGTTCCTGTTGGTTCTATGCGTAGTGACGCCTTTATAGGCCAACGCTATGTCCTCAACCTTTATGAATTGTTTCTTTATACTGAGTGTCTTCAATCGAATCAAATAGGTCGTCGTGAGTATGACATTCTTGTTTTCATATATCTTTGAATTGATTTCATAATCGAGACGATCCATCTCTTCAGCACTGAATGTTTTCACAAGATCCTTAAGTGCTCTTGAACTACGGTAGAGATAAAAATCCAATTCCAAAAGCTAGAATGGCAGCCAGTGTCATAAGGTAGACATATGTATTCGATCGAACCCCTTCTAATCGAAGTACATAAGGATGGAAGTATAATTCCGCTTCCTCTGTACTCAAGTCAAACTCATTCGCAAAGTCTTCAATCAACAAACTGAGTGCTTTCGAACTGTTGCGATCATCAATGACCGTAAAGAGTTTAACCTGACTGTCTTCAAATAAGGTCATATCCTTTACATCACCTTCTTGTAAGACAACGATGAGCACAGTGCGCGCACGTCGTTTTCTTTATCTTATTATTTAATCCATATCATTTTCTCCTTAAATCAATGGTAACATCTTACCAAAGATACACGAATGAAATATCTTATTTGTAATGAGTTGCGATATTAAGGTTATGAACGCTGTTGTTTTAACTATAGATTATGTTTCTTTTGTTTGGGGGCTATAAATGGTATCATTAGCAAGCAGAGGTGGGCATATGAATACACACATACAGTTTGGAATTGTTATTAAAGTGAGCGAATCCACAATATTGGAACTAGAGCACATTTTAGATGTGGTAGAAATCTATCACAAAGAAGTAAAAATTAATCATCCTAAAGACGGTAATTATGAAGATTGGGTTGAAGAAGTGGTTGATGGCGATCTCTATTCAATGATTGATAAGTTATCCTATCGAACATCTTACGCAGACATCATCTTCGATATCAATGGAACACAGTTTGATACTCAGATGAAAACAACGCATGAAGGCGATGACATCATTGTCACATTCGACGTATTCACATCAAACCTTGATGTGTCTGTTGAAACACTGGATGCTTTATTCACTAAAGTATTTGAGGTCTTTGATCGTAATGTGGAAACATACGACTATATGTACTGCGATAACGAAGCAGAGTACCTCTATAATAAAGAACGCATCATTGAACTGGGATTCATTCCCTATTCAATGTTGAAGCTCAGCGAACGAGACCTTGTCTTTGCCGCATGGCACGTCGACGGATTCACACTCCGAGATTGATTGTAAACATTTTGTATACGATTAGTTTACAATGTGATATAATCTCCTTAACAGGGGGATTTTTTATTATGACAGTACTGGACTTCTTAGAAGCAAACATTTATGAATACGTCAGCGGAGAAAGCATTGCTCAAGCACTCGACATGACCCGCGCAAATGTATGGAAAGAAATTACCAAATTACGCGACCTTGGAATCGTAATCGAAGCCAAGACACGCAAAGGCTATCGCATTGAGACTTATGGCGATTATATCTCAGCAGGTTTTTTAAAAGATTCAATCCCAGATATCCAAAGTGTTGAGGTCTTTGACTCCTGCACTTCTACCAACGACTTAGCCAAAGAAGGCCTAAGTGACCTTTATGTATCACAGCACCAATCCAATGGCCGTGGTCGACGAGGTCGTTCATTTATATCACCTCAATATAAAGGACTCTACTTCTCACTCAATCTTTATCCAAAGATTGAGATGAGTGACATACCACTGCTTACCCTTTGCGCAGCCGTTGCGGTAAGACAAGTACTCCAACACCACACTAAGAAACCAGTCGGAATTAAATGGTTGAACGATCT
>JAAYNU010000144.1 GCA_012520695.1 Erysipelothrix sp. | reverse complement strand
TTCTTACCTCCTGTTTGTGCTAAATTATATCACAGATTTGGGAGTGATTACGAATGAATATAGATTGCTTAAAGTCTCGTTTTTTGTTATGATTTCATAAGCAAAGGCGGTGAACCCATGGAGAGTCAGTGTTGTAGTTTTATTGAGTGTCCTGAAGATGACGACCCCCTGGGGAAGCCAAATTCACGATGACATTCTTGTTTTTATGAGAAAGAGGTATGTCTAATGACTGAAAAAGAGAAGTTAATTGCACTACTTCAGCTTTCACAAGATGATGTCTTGTCTAAGTTTGATGCATCGAATGCGGGTTATTCGAGCGAAGTAGCAGCCGATAAGTTGGAACAATACGGTCCCAACGAAATTAAACCCCAAAAGAAACCGAATCCTGTAATTGGATTTGTTAACGTATTAATTAATCCATTTAATCTTGTGTTAATGGTCGTAATCTTTATAACATTTATTTCAGATATTCTATTAACACAAGAGAAAGATTATCTCACGGTTTCAATACTGTCTGTAATTGTAATCATTTCTACGTTAATATCCTTCGTTCAAGAGGAACGATCCAATACCGCCTCCGAGAAACTGCTCCATATGGTGTCCAATACCACTGCAGCCCTTCGCGATGGCCAATTTATTGAAATATCAATTGATGAATTAGTTCTGGGTGACATTGTTCGTCTATCAGCGGGTGATATTGTTCCTGCCGATGTGCGTGTCATGTCCGCAAAGGACTTATTTATCTCACAGGCAACCTTAACAGGTGAATCTCAACCAATTGAAAAATTCGTTAGATTTGATGAAGATCTTGCTGGAACAGAAAGTGATTATTCAAACTTATGTCTCATGGGTACCAACGTTGTATCCGGAAGTGCACGTGCATTAGTTATTAGAACAGGCAACGATACGTATCTTGGATCTATGAGTGAGAGCTTGAAGAATACAAAACGAGCAAACAGTTTCGAAACAAGTATTGCTACTATTTCTCGATTGCTGATGAAATTAATGATCATCATGCTTCCAGTAATCTTTATTATTAACGGTCTATTAAAACAAGATTTCCTATTAGCATTCACGTTTGCACTCACAGTTGCTGTTGGGCTAACGCCTGAAATGCTACCTGTTGTGCTTAGCAGTGGTTTGGCTCGTGGTGCCATCAACATGGCGAAACACCAAACAATCGTTAAGAGCCAATCTTCAATCTCGGCTTTTGGTGAAATGGATGTTCTGTGTACTGATAAAACAGGAACACTGACTCAGGATGAAATTATTCTTGAGCGCTATATGGACGTTAATGGTGACGATGACATGCGCGTCTTACGCCATGCTTATCTTAACTCTTCATTCCAATCCGGTTTGAAGAACTTAATTGACCTTGCAATCATCGATCGCGCTGAATCGTATAACATGTCTGACTTATTGAACTACTATACGATTGTTGATGAAATTCCATTTGATTTTGCACGTCGTAGAATGTCGGTAATCTTAGAAGACAATAACGACAAGCGTCAATTAATTTCAAAAGGTGCTGTTGAAGAGATTGTTAAATTATGTAAATACATTGACCGCGACGGAGTTATCAAAGTACTTGATGATGAAACGCGTCAAGAAGCAATCGATGTTTATGAACAACATAACAACGACGGTCTCCGTATGATTGCTGTTGCTCAGAAAAATGATATTCCA
>JAAYNU010000143.1 GCA_012520695.1 Erysipelothrix sp. | reverse complement strand
TATATGGGTGTTGGCCGCTTCGCGATGGCTATTGGAGAAGATTTATCGTGGTGTTTGAAGACACGTGATCTTAAACGGATAATTCAAGTCTATGAGGATATAAAACGATTTTCGTATACACAAACTAATAATAAAATCTATGAAAGGATGGATATGGATATGGAAGACAAATTTGGTTTGACACTTGATCAAACGGAGATTTTATATAATATTGAATACTACAAAACTTTTAATGATATTAAGCTCGGAAATCAGTTATTGAATAAAGATGTGATTAAAAATTTAAAGACTGAATGGTTGGAGGAATGGAAGTCATTCATAAGTGAAGGATATGCAAGCTTTTTGGGAATTGAAGGAGCTGAAATTCACTGGTATTCAAAAGAAGAACTTCAAATGAAAATTGAAGAAAACCAACCCCAAAAGACGTGGTTCAGATTAGTTATGCTAGAAGCGATGTTATTTGAACCCTACTACTCCTTGGGAGTAGAACAAAATGAAAATGGAAAAACTGTAGAAAGTAAGAAATATAAGCATTTGCAATTACCTACTTTCGGATATTCCAAAAAGAAGGGTGATTTATACTTAGATGCTCACTTTACTGATAAGTACTATAATAAGGGCTATGTGAGCCATCTTCGAAATTCATACAATAAGGTCACGCTAGAATTGAATGAAGTGCTTAAAGGAGTTCTCAAAGCAGGTGTAGTATCGACTGGGATAGCTATTGTTACAGTAATCACAGCCGGTGCATTATCTGGCCCGATCTCAATTGCCTTAGTTGGCTCAAACTTTGCCGGTCTAAGCGGCGCTGCTCTTACAAGTGCCAGCCTAGCATATCTTGGTGGTGGGGCAATCGCTCTTGGTGGTTTTGGCATGGTTGGTGGTACAGCTGTGATAGTTGGAGGGGGAGCATTACTTGGAATAAGCGCAGGAGTTGGAGTTGGAGGTGCGGTAGGAGTTGCCAGCTTGAAGGGCAAGAAATACACCGTATCGCAATCCGCAAAATTACTTGTGAGTGTTCGTGAAATATTCCTAAATGATGAAAAAGATATCGAATTCTCTAATAGTGTATATGAACAATATCTAAAAAATATTATTGAAATTGAAAATGGTTTAACAGAATTAAGATTAAAAGCAGATGTTACACAAGGAAAAGAAAAAAAGGAACTCAAGAAAAAGATCAAACAAGCCGAGGAATCTGTAGAGGCTATGAAAATCGCGAGAAAGAACCTACTCAAATTCAAGAGTTCGTTTGAAATCGGTCTAAAACAATCTTAATACACTAATTAATAGACACAATTCTCAGCATAAAATAGCAGAGAGTGTGAATTATATTTTAAATTAATTTGAGTAATTCAAGGTTTTTTAAGACTTACCATTATCAAGGCATCACTTATAATGAAATGAGTATATTTTTAGAAATAGATGGTAAAAATCAAAGATCGATTCAGTAATTTTGTGTTCTCACCTGCCTCCACTAATATATTGAGCTTTCGAATTAGAACAGTAGTTGATTAGGCGGAAACTCTCTTATCGAGTGTATTTTAGAATAAATGGCAATACTTTATTTCACTTTCAAATATATAGGGTTTAGGATTTTCATACCCTTGTTTGCTTACCTAAATTAGCCTATAATTATTTAAATACTAAAATTATACATATGTACCATCTGAAGTACAGATACATGCGTATAAAGAATATCTGTATTTTATTTGAGGGTTATATTTAAATTGTTTTTTCATATACAAGCGATCTTGAAATGATTGCTTTGATTGTATAAACTTAGCAGCTACTCAATGAGGAAAGCTATTGTTGTTGAGATTATTCTTTTTATGTAGAAACTAATGCAGTTGATGTGCGATGAAGATTTAAAATTCTTGCTATTTAGGCATTTTTGTTTTAAATAAGTTTGTATTTAGAAAATAAAAGAGGATCTATAAACATATCTTGGTAATTCTCTTTTTGGGATTAAACAAGTATATTTTTTGTGGGGGGAGCACTTTTAAAAATGAAGAAAATAAAAATGGAAAACAATACATTCATATATGATTCATTTGAATTCTCACAGCACTTTCTTTCGTGGGCTTTGAAAATATTTTTTTATCAAATTCAAACATCGCTCATCACCAGAAAGGATGCAGGTCGAAAAGAACCAATCTTTTACAATATTGAGTCATGTGAGGCTCCACCTAATTTTAGTGAACTGATAATTCGTTTTGATTTAAAGAATTTGTTTCAAAATTTTACTGATTACTATGCATACGGAAGAGGGTATTAATCATGGTTGATATTCATACACATGTTTTAGCAAATATGGATGATGGTGCATCTTCATATGAGGAATCATTACAAATGATTAAAATGATGGAACTCAGTGGAATTAAGAATGTAGTTGCGACATCTCACTTCGATGTGTCAAAGCAAGATATAGAGGAGTTTCTTTTAAAGAGAAGTGAATCCTTGAATGCTACGCGACAGATTTTGGTAGACCAGAACATTAATGTCACCTTACTGTCGGGCTGTGAGTTAATGTTCACACCCCAATTAGCGCATGTCGACTTAGCTCCATTTACAATAGAGAATACGGATTATGTTTTGATTGAGTTATCAACTAGATATGATAATCCATCGCTATTACAGACCTTTGAACTCATTATAGGTAATGGATTTATTCCTATATTAGCTCATGTTGAGCGTTATTCATATTTGATATCAGATTCTTCGCGAATTGTCGAACTTATTAATCAGGGTGTCTTGATGCAAGTTAATGTTAAGAGCATCGACAACGAAAAGTATCCATATATTAAATCAATGTTTAAAAATAACTTGATTCACCTTATTGCGAGTGATGCACACAATATGAAGAATAGAGCGCCAAATCTAAGAAAGGAATTGGTGAGTGAGTCTATTTATAAAAATATGAATGCAGTCATTTCCAATCGATTGATTGAGATTAGTCAGCCATCGAAATTGAAGAAAATATTTGGAAAATATATATAAATGACTGAGAATTAAGGTTGGGATGTTGGGGAACTTCATAACAGAAGGATATGCGCATAACAAAGCGTAAGAGGGAAAAATGAAAAAAAATCGAGGGATAACGTTATTAATTTTTGATGTAGTATTGCTTATATTTAGCTATACTGCAGCAATTATTATTCGTTATGATTTTAAATATAGAACAGCACTGAGTCATGAAGGATTTATTAAGACATTACCGATTATAGCAATGGTTTTCTTAGCATCATTTTTAATTACAAAAACAAATCGATCCCTGTGGGACCGCATCAGTATCGAAGAAGGATTAAGAATCGTGCTCGCGAATGCCTTAGGATCATTCTTTTTACTGATAATAATTAGTTTTAGTAGTAAAAGAGTAGTTCCATTTAGCGTTATCGTAATTGCATTTTTACTAAATACTCTAATTCAAGAGGTGACTCGTTTTTCGTATCGACTCATAAGACTTCGCTCACTCAATGACAAAAAGAGAAAATTAGAGAACTCCAAAAGAGTACTGATTTACGGTGCGGGAGAGGCGGGTACTTTAGTTGCCCGAGAATTAAGTTCTAATCCAATCTACAACTCATACTTAGTTGGATTTATTGATGATAATTCAAATATTAAAGGAAAGTATATTTCGGGTCATACTGTCTTTGGTGGTATGCAAGTTTTGGAGAAAGTAATAACACAGCACGTGATTGATGAAATTATTCTTGCGATGCCAAGTCAGCCACAAAGCATCCAAAACGAAATAGCACAGAAAATTTTTGCTTTAGGAGTTCCGCTCAAAAAAGTTACATCATCTGAGGTTCTCTTTAGTGATTCCAATCTAGATGTTACCTTAAAAAATGTCGATATTTTGGATCTTCTTCAACGAAAAGAAATTGTCATAAAGGACAAGGGCGTTAAAGAATCCTTAGAAAATAAAAATGTACTGGTCACTGGTGCAGGGGGTTCCATTGGATCGGAGCTTGTGCGCCAGATAATTAAGAACAATCCAACAAGTTTAACATTAATTGATATCAATGAAAATGGCCTCTATGACCTTCAACAAGAACTCAAGAATTTAAATAAATTGAATGTTCCAATTAAATTCTATATAGCGTCTATTCGTGATTGTAGAAGAGTAGATCAGATCTTTGAGGAAGGCAATTTTGATCTTGTATTCCATGCCGCTGCTCATAAGCACGTTCCCTTAATGGAAGATGCTCCTGGCGAAGCGATTATGAATAATATCTTTGGAACGTTTAATTTGATTGAATCATCGAAAAAACACAATGTTGATAAATTTGTGAATATCTCAACAGATAAGGCCGTGAATCCAACCAATGTCATGGGAGCTACTAAACGATTCAATGAAATGATGCTTCAAAGTCAGCCAAACTCTAAGACAAAATTTTTGGCCGTCAGATTCGGAAATGTATTGGGTTCCAATGGATCGGTTGTCCCGTTATTTAAAAAACAAATCGAAAAGGGCGGTCCCGTTACTGTCACTCATCCAGACATCACAAGATACTTTATGACAATACCCGAAGCAGTCAGCTTGGTACTACAAGCAGAAACATATGCGAGTGGAGGCGAAATATTTGTCCTTGATATGGGAGACCCCGTAAAAATCCTCGACCTTGCGAAACAAATGATCACATTATCAGGATTTACTCCGTTTAAAGATATTGATATTGAGTTCTCTGGTTTAAGACCCGGTGAGAAATTATACGAAGAATTATTAATGGACGAAGAGGGAATACTCAAAACAGACAATGACCTAATCCATATTGCGAAACCAATGAGTATTTCAAATGATGTCTTGCTTGATCATCTAAATGTACTCAAGAGAACAATTAATAATAATGCTTCTTCTCAAGAAATAATTAAGGCTCTCAAAGGGGCAGTACCGACTTTTATGGATCCAGAGGAATGTAATGTATAGATAATAAAAGAGACCACTTTATTAGTGGTCTTTTAATTATGCATTCTTATTCTTAAATAGATTTCCCTTTAATATTTTGAAGATACCTATAAACAGTCGGTTCAGAAATGTGAAGAATCTTCGCAATTTCTGGAACAGAACCCTTAAGTAAGAAGAAGCCGCTGTCGTGGAGTTGTTTGATGACTTCGTATTTGTCATCTTGTTTGAAGCTGTTGGCTGAGATTCCGCCTTTAGCAATGCTCATTTCCATTACAGCATTCTCTGCCATTTCTTCTATTGAGTTTGAGAATGTTTCTTGGGTCAGTTCGGATGTCTCTTCATTCTGCTTGTAGCTGTGTAAGAGTCGATCGAATGTTTGGGTGAGTTCATCAAAGATGGTTTCGTCTGTATTGACGCAAATCATTCCGATGAGCTCTTTGTCTTTTCTGATGTACAGTGAGGCTGACTTGAGTTTCTTATTGTCGCGATTACTGATTCCTCTGTAGTTGATGGAGTAATCCGATGTATCGTCGATGCCTTCTTTGACCATTCTAAGGACGTAATCCGTTGCAGGATCGCCTACTTTCCTCTTGGTTAGATAGTTGTTTCTAATTGCGAGTATCGATGAATCGAGGTTGGTGAGGTCGTGGAGAACAATCTCTGAGTTCTTTCCGAGGATTTCAGAGAGGAAGTTTACTACTGGAATGAATGTTTTAAGGTATTCTGTTGTACTTGTGCTCATTTCATTTGCCTCCTTATATCTTTCTTTTAGTATACAAGAAATGGGCTTGTCGTACAATGAGAGAAGCGGTTACATTGGAGATAATCACGCTGTGACCGGAAACTTTGTGAAATATCGCACGATTTATTCAAGCGTATTGTAATATCGTTCAATTTTGAAGTGTTTTTCTTATATTTCTCATATTGATAATATTCTCTCACAAGTTTTAGTTATGATGCGCTTTAATTTGATAAGATTTAGTTACCAAGGAGGCTTATTATGACTAACAAATGGAACGGCTTTAAAGATGGGCAATGGCAAGAGGAAATTAATGTACGTGATTTTATCCAAAACAACGTGAATCCTTATGAGGGGGATGACTCGTTTCTGGAGGGTGTTACAGATGGTACCCAAAGACTTTGGGATCGATCACTTGAACTTCTAAAAGAAGAAGTAAAGGTTCGTGTTCTCGATATCGAAATGGATGCTATTTCTGGTGTTAATAATTTTGGTCCAGGTTACATCATCAAAGAAGATGAGGAAATCGTTGGACTTCAAACTGATGCGCCTTTAAAACGTATCATCAATCCATTCGGTGGAATTCGTTTAGTTGAAAATATCTTAGACATTTATGGTCGTAAATTAGATGATAAAACTGCGGAATTCTTCCACAAATATACTAAAACACATAACCAAGGTGTGTTCGATGCTTATACTCCTGAAATTCGAAAGTATCGTACAACTGGTTTACTAACAGGATTACCTGACGCTTATGGTCGTGGCCGTATTATCGGTGACTATCGTCGTGTAGCTTTATATGGTATTGATGCTTTAATCGCAGAAAAGAAAAAAGACTTAGCTGCAATTAAAACAATCAATGCAGATACAATTCAATTACGTGAAGAAGTTTCAGAGCAAATTCGTGCATTAGCTGATATCAAATCAATGGCTGCAAGCTATGGTTTCGATATTTCAGATGGTGCTGTTGATGCGAAAGAAGCAATCCAATGGACTTACTTTGCTTACTTAGCAGCAATCAAAGAAAATAACGGAGCGGCTATGAGTTTAGGTCGTACATCAACATTCTTAGATATCTATATCCAACGTGATTTAGATGCTGGTAAGATTGATGAAAAAACGGCTCAAGCTTATATTGACCAATTCATTATGAAACTTCGATTAGCTCGTCACTTACGTACACCTGAATATGATGATTTATTTGCTGGTGATCCAACATGGGTTACTGAATCATTAGGTGGTATGGGTAAAGATGGAAGAACGCTTGTAACTAAGAACTCATTCCGTTACCTACATACACTTACAAACCTAGGACCTGCTCCAGAACCTAACATGACTGTTCTTTGGTCAGAGGATCTTCCAATTGGCTTCAAGCGCTACTGTGCTAAGATGTCAATTGAAACAGGTGCTATCCAATACGAAAACGATGACATCATGCGTCCAAAATTCGGTGATGACTATGGAATCGCTTGCTGTGTTAGTGCTATGGAAATCGGGAAACAAATGCAATACTTTGGAGCTCGTACAAACTTAGCTAAAGCACTTTTATACTCAATCAACGGTGGTGTTGATGAGATCAAGGGAATTAAAGTAATCGAAGATATCGCTCCTATGAGTGATGAGGTTCTTGATTACGATAGTGTAATGGCAGTTTACGATAAAGTGCTTCAAGAAGTTGCGGCAGTTTATGTTGATACCATGAACATCATTCACCACTCACATGATAAATATGCTTATGAAGGAAGCCAAATGGCACTTCATGATACAAACGTTGAGCGCTTAATGGCATTCGGTATTGCGGGTCTATCCGTAGTAGCTGACTCATTATCAGCAATCAAATATGCGAAAGTTAAACCAATTCGTAACGAAGAAGGTCTTGCTGTTGATTTCGATATTGAAGGGGACTTCCCTAAATATGGTAATGACGATGACCGCGTTGATACAATCGCAGTTGATCTTGTAGAACGTTTCTCACGCTACTTAAAATCACATCCAATTATTAGAGGTGCAAAACACACACTTTCAATCCTAACAATTACTTCAAACGTTGTTTATGGTAAGAAAACAGGTTCAACACCTGATGGACGTCATGCAGGAGAAGCATTTGCTCCAGGGGCAAACCCAATGCACGGACGCGATAGTTCAGGTGCACTCGCATCATTGAACTCAGTTGCTAAGATTCCTTATGCAGATGTATGTGAAGACGGTGTTTCAAACACATTCTCAATCGTACCTCAAGTACTCGGTAAATCAGAAGACGAACGTGTTAATAACTTAGTTGGTGTCATGGACGGATACTTTATCCAAAAAGCACACCACTTAAACGTTAACGTATTAAACCGCGAGTTATTGCAGGATGCTATGGTTAATCCAGAGAAATATCCTCAACTAACAATCCGTGTTTCAGGATACGCAGTTAACTTTAACCGTCTCTCACAAGAACAACAACAGGAAGTTATTGATCGTACCTTCCATGAAACAATCTAGAGTTGGCTATGTCCGTAAACTAGAAACAATGGGTATGGTGGATGGTCCGGGAATACGAACAATCGTATTCCTCTCGGGCTGTCCGCTTCGTTGTCTCTTCTGTCACAACCCTGACATGTGGAAAACGGACAAAGCAGATGCAATATCGGTTGATGATCTCATGAAAAAATTGAAACGCTATCAACCTTACTTCGGAGAGACGGGTGGGGTAACGTTCTGTGGTGGTGAACCACTTAATCAACCGGAATTTTTAATCGACATGATGAAAGCGTGTAAAGAAGCAGGTATTAGTACTTGCCTTGATACTTCTGGCTTTGGTCGTGTTGACACGTTTGATGCAATCCTTGAAAATACAGATACTATTCTGTATGACATCAAAGGACTCGAAGAGAAGAAATATCGTGAAATGGTTGGTGCTCCAATCAGAACTACGATGAACTTCTTGGAAAAAGCACAAGCACACGGAGTTGACACTTGGATTCGTATTGTAATCGTACCAGGATTTCATGATAATCTTGAATACATGGACGATTTAGCAGACTACATAGCGCCACTCAATAATATTGAGCGCATTGAACTTCTGCCATACCATACGATGGGTGTTAATAAATATGAAACCATTGGTAAAGAATATC
>JAAYNU010000142.1 GCA_012520695.1 Erysipelothrix sp. | reverse complement strand
GAAGGCTGTCCACAAGATTCAGGTTTCTGCGCGATCCTTCGTATAAAATGGTCCCCATCTCTGTCAGCTGAACACCGTTAAAGTGTCTGTCCAATAACGTTACACCAAATTCTTCCTCTAATTTTCGGATATTCCAACTCAATGTTGGCTGTGTAATGAATAGGACTTCAGCTGCTTTCGTAAAGCTTCCTAAATCTACGATTGACACAAAGTATCGCAATTGTCTCAATTCCATTCTAGTACTCCCTTTCAAGATGCTATCCCCTCTTGATAAGTTCGGCTTTTATTGCGTTATAGATACAGCATGTAACAAATGACTTATATAGATATTATATCCCATGAATTTTGCATCAATGGCGTTTTCACTCACGAACGGTTGAACTTATCGAAAATTTTTATAGAGTTCACGTCATTCGTTTTTCCAAATACAGTATTAATGCAATAACCCACAAAAACCACCCATGAAATAATCCATGTCGAAATCAATACAATCATGAACGAAGCGAGCGGTCCATAAATCGATTCATAATTACTAAATGAGTTAATATAGATGAAGAAGAAATTCCCAACGGCCACTAAAGCAATACTCGTAAAGGCAGATCCTAAAACAAGCTGTGATAGTCGAATATGATTAAATGATAAGATTCGATAGAAAAACAAAAAGAAAAAAAATAGAAATCCCGGGAGAATGTACGTCGTCGGTAAGGGTACAAATGAAATCACAAACCCAAGCGCAATCAAAGCAACCACGAAGATAACGAAGTACACGACCGATAAGAAACGCAAAAACACATGCGACAAGTCAAATCCATCCTCTTCACTTGATAGTAAGAGAAACGAATAAATTGATTTAGATGCTACCCAAACCGAAACCGTTAGCAACGTAATCAAAAGACTGACATTGGTAAGATCTGAATGCGAGATATACGTGACAAACGGTTCAATTAAATCCGATGGCACATAACGCCCCAATAGACCCATGACCTGATCAATCGTAAAGACATACGTTCCCACGAAAACAACAGCGATGATAATGAACGGTGCCAAGCCTACAATTAATGAATACGCAAAGGCATAGGTAAACAAAGTCCCCTCATTACTACCAACACGCGCTACGACTTCTTTTACTTTTTCCAGCATAATCTTTCTCCTCAACTCTTTACTATAGTATATCACACGAAAAAAAAACGAACCCAGGGTCCGCTTACTGTATGTGTTTCTCTAAGAAATCCAAAGCATCCTCATTCGAAGGACTGTGCAACACATCATCCCCCGCAATTAAAGCAGGCGTTGCCATAATGCCATACTTACGAGCATAGTTCATAAAACTCTTCTCATTATCTTCCCTCATCACAACTTCAATATCATTCACATATCGGTCCTTAAGACCCATTTTTAAATACTCCTCCAACACACGACATTTCGGACAATTCTTCTGCGACAACATGATCATCAGATCTACACTCCTTTATATGTTTATATTATACACTTTTTCATAACATACTCAACTACTAGGTCATTACACTTGCAAGCCATTCCTTGGACTTGTTATTATATGAGTACAAAAAGGAACGGCAGGAAACACACATGGAACAACTAACAGGCTTACATCACTTAACCGCAATTACCAGTGATGCGAATAAAAACTATGATTTCTATACACGTATTATGGGAATGAGACTCCTCAAGAAAACAGTCAACCAAGATGACATCAATGCATATCACACCTTCTTTGGTGATGAAATGGCATCCGCAGGAAACGACCTCACATTCTTTGATTTCAATTCCCCACATAAAGCAGTCCCGGGGACAAACTCAATTTCATCCGTCGGACTGAGAGTCCCAAGCGATAAAGCACTGGACTATTGGGTTGAGCGCTTCAATAAATTTGAAATCGAACACGAGGGCATCGACTCCGTCTTCGGTATTAAAGGCATTCGATTCAAAGATTTCGATGGCTTAAAGTTACGTCTCATCTCTGATGAAATTAACGGTGGCTTTGCGCCAGGTGTTCCGAACACGCATTCGGATGTTCCGAAAGAAAATGCGATTGTCGGACTCGCGACCATGGAAATCATGGTACGACACGATGACATCCAACATAATTTCCTTACAAAGGATCTTGGATTCACTCACACAGATACAGATGGATCAATGAAACGCTATGAAACAGGTCCTGGTGGAAACTCATCCAGTATCCACGTTATCAAAAACCAAACACTGGGTAATGAAATTCAAGGAGCAGGAGCAGTTCACCACCTCGCACTCAGAGTTCCAAACGACGAAGTACTGAATGAATGGGTTACGAAGATGCGCGAAAAAATGTATCCAAACTCTGGCTACGTTGAACGACACTACTTCCAATCACTCTACACTCGTATTGGAAGCATACTTTATGAATTCGCAACGGATACACCGGGTTTCACAGTTGATGAACCCATTGAAACACTTGGAGAGAAATTGAGTCTGCCTCCGTTTCTCGAGGATCAAAGAACACACATCGAAAAAACAGTGCGTCCTTTCGACACAAAGCGAGTAAATTATGGACTATAATTTTATTGATAACGGTTCAGACACAACGCTGGTGCTTTTTCATGGAACCGGGGGCGATGAAACAGTGTTAGTCCCCGTTGCGCGCATGGTCGCGCCCAGCATGAACTACCTTGCCCTTCGCGGCGATGTCGTCATGAATGGCAAACGCAGATTCTGTAGGGTTAGTGAGGACGCACCCGTTATGGATGAAGAAGACATGCTGAGTCGTATTGATACCATTATGGAAACAATTAAAGAAGCAACCGAAAGATATGACTTACAGGAACTCTGGGCCCTTGGATTCTCTAACGGAGCCAATACAATTTCCGCAATCATCCTTCAAGAAGAAACACCATTTAAAAAGGCTGTTCTCTTACGCGGGATGAACATTGAAACACCAACCAAGAACCCAGATTTAAATAAAATGGAGATTCTTATCCATTCAGGACGATTGGATGATATAATTCCATATACAAGTGGTGTCGACTTAGAAAACCGCTTGAGATCAAACAACGCAAACGTTGAGCATAAGATATACGAACTCGACCATCGTATGCGCCAATATGAACTCGATGACATCAAACAATGGTTTGAAGGGAGATTAGCACTATGAACGATTTAGAAGTATTAAATAACAGTACAAAGGTGGCAGTCATTGGCATGAACGCCGACCCCAAGAAATACGCAAACAAGATTTATCGAAAACTAAAGGAACACGATAAAACAGTCTTTGGGGTAAATCCTAACTACAGTGAAATCGATGGAGACCCCATTTACACAACAATTAATGATATCAATGATACCGTTGATTTAGCAGTTATGGTCGTCGCACCGAAACATGGAATCAACATGTTAGAGGACATTAAAGCAAAAGGAATTAATAAACTTTGGCTTCAACCGGGAACAATCAGTGATGAACTCATTGCGAAAGCACATGACTTAGAGCTTGAAACAATTGAAAGCTGTGTCCTAAAAGTATATTACGATAACGCTCAATAAAGGCTGCCACGGGCAGTCTTTTCTTTTGCGAAAAAGTTGCGTAATCAACTGACAATTTCACAAGTCGCTTGTAAATAGTAAATCATTTTCAGTCTTTG
>JAAYNU010000010.1 GCA_012520695.1 Erysipelothrix sp. | reverse complement strand
TCTTCATTATCCGTGTTTATTTCCTGATCCCATATACCCGACTTGGGATCAATTATAAAAGGATCCTCTGGGTCTAAGTCAAATTTAAGTGAAACATCCTTAGTATCCAGAGTTACTTGAACAGGATGGATATATGTCATCAAGCCTGGCCAATGACCTCCAAAAATACCATTCAGAACATCCACTACAACACCATCTTTATATAAAACCATAAACCCACCGTAAGATGTGTCACTTTCATAGTATCCTTCACGTGTTTTTTCTAGAGGTAATTCGACGAGCGCCTCTTTATAACCGTGCCATTCAAATGCTTTAACTTCCACATCGTCTCTTGTTTTGAAAAGAAAGTGAGTACGATTATTTGCGGTATAAGAAAAATCCATATAATAAGCATCGAGCCCATCCATATAAAAATCAGAATATGATTGCTCGTTTATGTTTTTATAGAGAAACCAATCTTTCTTAACGATGAGAATACGCCCTATTGGGGACGGAGTCTCAACACCAAAAGTCATTTCGTATTCTAATGCATATAGGGTTCTGTTCTTACCAATATCTTCCTTAATTTGAAGTTTTGCATCGGGATGATAGCCGTAAAAGTCAGATAAGATCGCATCAACACTGAATCGATAGCCCTCACTAAATAAAATGAGTACAGTACCCATAAAGGCAAGTAAAAGTGTGATAATTATTTTCCTTTTCCTCATCTTTTATTGGCCTCCTTTGTACGCTACCGTGTGACTGATTGAATTGATCACAATCTCAATCTCTTCGATTGGATCGTTAAACTCAATTGAATAAGCAAAATAAACTCCAGCCCATATTTCAACTTGTAAGTCTTCCAACTTCCCGTTGACATAAATGGACGGCGTAATACTAGGTAATT
Source organism: Erysipelothrix sp. (assembly GCA_012520695.1). GTDB lineage: Bacteria > Bacillota_I > Bacilli_A > Erysipelotrichales > Erysipelotrichaceae > Erysipelothrix. The sequence goes on along the minus strand of JAAYNU010000010.1, from coordinate 3,180 downwards.
CATCATTAAACAAATGCAAAGGATTAGTCGCTTTTACCTCAACATAAATATATATCTTTCCATTATCTGCTTCTTCAAGACTTGGAATCGTATACTTATAAGATCCGAAATCATAAGTTATGTTAGCTTTTTGAGTGCGAGTGATTGTAATGTCATTCATCATCAGTGTCCTTTTAAAGTTGTCTATGTAGTAATCGTCTTGATTAAACATGCCTTTAATCGAAGGATAAACAATCGAAACTGAAATGATTAAAATAACCACTCCTAAGGCCAATCTCGAAAAGAAAAGCAGCCATCCCCAGATGGGTTTGTGGACTTCATTCAATTCAACACCAATCTCGTGGGCATCACCCATGGATTCAAGGGCAATTAGCAATGCTTCTTCTTCATCAAGACCCTCTGCCACAAGTTCTTTAATATGAGCATCAATGTGATCATTAAGTTCTTCTTTGATTTTACCATGAGCCCAGCTAAACCTAACTTCCTTAAGAACAGCATCTAAAAACTTATCCCTCGAACGCGCTGACATGCATGTCACCCACAACTTTACGAACTGATAAGGAGAATTGTTCCCACGTTCTCTTATCTTCTACAAGTTGTTTTGAACCTTTGTCAGTAATACTATAGTACTTGCGCGCTTTTCCTGCATCGCCTTTCTCACTGTATGACTTTAAATAACCCTTGTCTTCCATACGATGAAGAATTGGATACAGTGTCCCCTCCTTCATGATGAAGGTATCATCACTGCGCTCTTCTAGTTCCTTTACAATTTCATAACCATAACGGTCCTTCTCACTGATGAGCGATAAAATCATCAGCTGGGAACCCGTTCGTAACCACTCTCTATTATTTTTCATTTTGACTACCCTAGCCTCTCTATGTATAGAATACCTAGTATGTCTATGTTTGTCAATAGAAAAAAACTTGCCTAGGCAAGTTCGTTGATGAGTAATGATTTAATTAACTCCAAATGTTCTTCATCATTTTGATCGTGAACACTGGTATCATACAGCGTATTAATATCTGAATCACTGTAATGCGGCACCACATGATAGTGATAATGTTTCAATGAATTCATCGCACCATTATTTTGGAGGATGATGACTGAGTCTGGATTGAATGCTCTGTTAACAGCTTCGGTTAAAGTTTTCGATAAGTCCATTATTTTATGAGCCAGATTTTGCGGTAAATCAACAAGCCCTTCATAATGGTCCTTCGTAAGAATTAACATATGTCCTTTCGAATATGGATACAAATCTAAAATAACACGAAGATCCTGGTCTTCATAAATGGTATACGTTGGCAATTCGCCATTCGCAAGTTTACAACCAATGCACATAGTAACACTCCCTTTTTAGATAGTATATCACTTATTCATCATCTTAAAAGCAAATAAGACTATTCCCAGAACCATAATGAGGACTACCCCAGCAATTACATACTCACCCAAGCTCCACACACAACCACCCTCTCTTATTTCAATTATGAATGAAATAAGAAATCCATATGAGTGTTAGAGAAAGATTCTAATGAGGTAAAAATAAATCTATGATTGATTGAGTAATTTAGGAGCACTCTTGTCCATCAACAACGCTCCAATTGGTGTACAAACTAAAATTGATAAGACTGAGATTGACAGAATCATATCACCCGAAGCCACTCCTAAAGCAAGTGGAACACCACCCATAGCCGCTTGAACCGTTGCCTTTGGTATATACGCAATCGCACAGTACAGTCGTTCTGAAGCATTAAGATCCGTTTTCAAAAGCGAAATATAGACACCCAGTGTCCTGAATAGAAGTCCTATAAAGATAATTACTAAACCAATAAGGCCTGAATTCAATGCACTCTGTGGATTAAACGATGCCCCCACCAACATGAATAAAAACATCTGTGCGATATACCATACTTTTGATAAATGAGTATTGATTGTATCCGATAAAGGTTTGTTTATAAAACGAATCCCAAATCCTAATACCATTACTGCCAATAACTCAAATTTAGAAAATACTAAAGCAGTTAAAAGTACAATAATCGTATTGGAATACTTAAACTTACCAAATAGTACTCCTGCACCATATCCAAGCGCTGCACCGATGATAATTCTTAATGGGATGAGAAGAAGACTTATGAGTAGATTACTCGAATTCCCAAGATATAAACCAGAGAATACTGTGAAGATCGTAATCGCGACCACATCATCCAGTGAAGCACCCGCAAGAATAAGACTTGGAATACCTTTATCAGTACCCAACTTCTTATCCTGAAGTTTAATCATCATAGGAACAACTACCGCCGGTGATACAGCCGCAATGATAAACCCAAGCATGCCCCCTTCATAGAAAGAGATTCCAAGGAAGAGTGTTGCCATCACTGCAATCGCCATTCCTTCCAATACACCGGGAATAAAGCTCATAAAAAGAGCGGGCCTTCCCACAGTCTTCAATGACTCATAGGACAAACCTAAACCCGCTCTTAATAAAATAATCACTAAAGCAATGTGACGTAGTTCTTTTGAATATGATAAAAATTGTGGGGATAAAATATTCAAGTATGAAGGACCAATGATGATTCCACATACTAGAAACAATAATAAAGAAGGGACTTTCAGCTTATCTGAAAGTCCCTGTAGAAGGACACCCAAAGCAATGATTATAAGAACACTCATGATGAACCTCCTAACTCTTAGTTAAGTTTACCACTAAACTCCTATAAATCATAGCCCTCTAAACGAAGTGCCTCGACCACATCCACAATACCACTAGATAGTTTTGTTACTAAGTTAGGGTCAAAGACATCCGTGATAATATGCTCACTTGATATATCTTCTGCCTTAGTGAGAGAGGCAATAATTTCAGCACTCGCAACACGAAGTTCCACAGGAACCCGTTTGGATCGGCTCATTAGAAGACCCTTAAAAAGACCTGGGAATACGAGGACGTTATTGATTTGGTTCGGGCGATCAGATCGACCCGTACCCACAATCAAAGCACCTGCCTTTTTCGCATCATCATAGGAGATTTCCGGATTCGGATTTGCCATCGCAAAGACGATTGCGTTTGGTGCCATGGATTCAACCATTTCGATTGAAAGTAAATTCGCAACCGAAACACCGATGAAGACATCACTACCAACCATGGCTTCACTTAAGTTCTTATACACAACATCATCATTCAGATG
>JAAYNU010000141.1 GCA_012520695.1 Erysipelothrix sp. | reverse complement strand
CTAGTGAAGATAGCTCATTGCCGGTTAATCAAGACACTCCTTGTGAGTGTCTTTTTTATGTTTTACGATTACTATGAGGATGAGCCACAGACAGTGTATTTCTCTACAATAAACAAATACGCCTTATATAATTATTGAATAACTATAAATAAGATAGTGAAAATTATGAAATAAGTGAAAATAGTGGTACAATAATCAAAAGGAGGCTATTATGTTCAATTGGATAACTGGAAATGCTGAAGTTTTAATTGTTACCTTAAATGAAGGTAATATGACATTGAATCAAAATTCTACAGCTTATTTTGAAAATTCTCAATATGTTTTAGTTGGATTAAGTGACGACTATAAGCTTGGAATCAAGCCGGTCTCACAGCGAGATGTCGATTTGAATATTTATCCCAAGGAAGATCTTCATAAAATTTCTTTGGGTAAAGGTTATGCAAAGATTAACAATAAGTCCTTATGTGATTACATTTCTAAGCAAATAGGTGTATTATTAAATGGAATAAAGCTTGTTGCGAAGTATGATACACTTGAAGAGGTCTTAGTACTAGACTTAGAACCCCTTAGACAAAAGGAGGTGTCATAATGACAATTTGGATTATTGTAGCAATAGGTATGATTGTTTTCGAATTGATTACTTTGGGTAATCTTATTTCTATATGGTTCGCATTTGGTGCTTTCGCTGCTGCACTTATTAGTTTAGGTACTGATAATGTTGTCGTGCAAGTAGTTGTATTTGCGCTGGTGAGTATTGGATCGATGATGTTAGTTCGTCCTTTAATGAACCGTACTTTAAGAGGAAAAATGATATCAACTAATGCTGATAGTATCATCGGTAGACGTTTTGAACTTACGGATGAAATCGCAGTTGATTCTTGGGGAAAAGTTAATGTTGATGGTTCAACGTGGTCTTGTGTATCATTTGATCATAAACCAATTGAACTTGGGGCTTTAGTTGAAGTAGTCGCTATAGCTGGTGTTAAATTAGTAGTTAAGAAAATCGGAGGAGAAAACTGATGGGTTGGATTATTGGTGCGTTAATTTTTGTAGGGGTATTAATTGTAGTAACTTATTGTGTTCGAATTATTCCACAATCAAATGCTTATGTCATTGAGCGCTTAGGTGCTTACTCACATACATTAGATCGTGGTCTACACTTGATTATTCCTTTTATTGATCGTGTAGCAGGAAAAGTATCTCTTAAGGAAAGAGTACAGGACTTTGCGCCTCAGCCAGTTATCACGGCTGATAACGTAACAATGCAAATTGATACAGTCGTTTATTTCCAAATTACGGATCCTATGTTGTATACATATGGAATTCATAACCCTATCTCAGCAATCGAGAATCTTACAGCAACAACGTTGCGTAACATTATCGGGGACTTGGAGTTAGACCAAACACTAACATCTCGTGATTTAATTAATACGAAGATGAGAGCAATCTTGGATGAGGCAACTGATCCATGGGGTATTCGAGTACAACGTGTTGAAGTTAAGAATATTTTACCTCCACGTGATATTCAAGAAGCAATGGAGAAACAAATGCGTGCTGAACGTGAGCGTCGTGAATCGATTCTTCGTGCAGAAGGTGAAAAACATTCTGCTATCTTAATCGCTGAAGGTGAGAAGGAGTCCAATGTTCTTGGAGCACAGGGACGTAAAGAAGCGCGTATCACTGAAGCGGAAGGTGAAGCACAAGCAATTGAACGTATCCAACTTGCCCAAGCTAAAGCAGCTGAAGCAATGAAGGGTATTGATATTGATAATGCCTACATCAAACTGAAGAGTCTTGAAACGTTTGAAAAGGTAGCTGACGGAAAAGCAACTAAGATTATTGTTCCAAGTGAACTTCAAAATCTTGCTTCAATTCTTCAATCAGCAAAAGAAATTTCGAAAGATTAATTTAAGCCAGTGCGAAAGCATTGGTTTTTTTACGGCCATTTAATCCAAATTTAGTAATTTGTATTCAGTTATACAATAAATAAGGTATCAATAGTAAAGTACAATACTAGATCAGTGGATGAGAATATAGGTTTAGGCTCTGTTGAATGGTTTCTTCATTATGCAAGGAATACGGCACACTGACATGGGTTGCTAAGGGTGTGTTTTTGAGGTGTAAAATTGCATAAAAAAAGAATTAAAACTAATGGTAATTTAATGGTCTGGAATTCGTGTAAAACGTACTTAAATGGCTGTAATTGAACTGTTTTGAAAAGAAATAAAAGAAAGTGTGGAATAGTGTTGACACGCCCATGGGGTAATGGTATTATAGTCAAGCGCTAAGGGAAACCGGCAACGCAAAATGGTCTTTGAAAACTAAATAGGAAACATACAATTT
>JAAYNU010000140.1 GCA_012520695.1 Erysipelothrix sp. | reverse complement strand
GTCATTAAACGAGCTTGTCCAATTGCTGCGAGAGCCTGTTTCTTAGGCATTTCATTGGGGATGTCAGACAAATGAACTACTTTCTTACCAACTGCTTGGGCTCCAGACGATACAAGAATGATTTCTTTGCCTTGATTCCTTAGATCAGATAAAACACGCGTCAATTGTTCGAGTTTACGATAATTAATCTCTCCAGACTCCTTATGAGTAAGAGTGGATGATCCTACTTTGATTACAATTCGTTTATAATTTTTAAGTTTGTTACGCATTTGAGATACCTCATTTCTTCCCTTAATAATACACTACTTAGGTGTTTTATTAAAGTAGAGTCATTTGACAACAATTTCTGATAGTGTATAATTTAAGAAACTCAATGAAGAGGAATAAAGAACAAGAAAGTATTTAAAGAGAGATGATGTTTGCTGCGAATCATCAATGCTTAGTTCCGATCTACCTTGGAGAGAAATTCGGCCGCAACCGTTATCTTGCTTAAGTAATGTTTCACGTGAAACATTAGAAAAAGGGTGGCACCACGATTGATTCGTCCCTTAAATGGGTGTTTTTTTATTTTCTAGGAGGAAAAACCATGTTAGATATCAATTTATTTAGAACTAATCCTGAGCTGATTAAAGAAAATCTTAAGAAGAAGTTTCAGGAACACAAAAACTCAATGGTTGACGAGATCATTGAACTCGATGCAGAATATAGAACAATCAAAGGCCGTGCAGATGATTTGAGAGCACAGCGCAACAGCCTGTCCAAAACAATCGGACAACTGATGGGTCAAAAGAAATTTGATGAAGCCGAAGAAGCTAAGTTAAAGGTTCAAGACTACGCAAGTGAATTAAATGAGATTGAAGAGAAAGAAGAGCCACTCTTAAACAAGATTAAGGAACTACAACTTCAAATTCCAAATATTATTGCTGATGATGTACCAATTGGTAAAGACGACAGTGAGAATGTTGAACTCTACCGAGTAGGACCTACAGATCCAAAAGGATTTGAAATACCTTATCACGTCGACATTATGGAATCATTGGGTGGACTAGACCTCGACTCAGCTCGTAAAGTGAGTGGAGCAGGATTCTACTACCTACAAAAGGACGTAGCAAGACTACACTCTGCAGTAACAACATATGCACGAGACTTTATGATTGATCGCGGATATGACTATGTCATTCCACCATATATGATTAAAGGATCCGTGGTAAGCGGTGTTATGAGCTTTGAAGAAATGGAAAATATGATGTATAAGATTGAGGGAGAAGATTTATATCTCATCGGTACATCAGAACACTCAATGATCGGTAAATACATTGATACAATCACTGATTCAGCTCAACTACCACATAAACTGACATCTTCTTCACCTTGTTTCCGAAGAGAAGTGGGAGCACACGGGATTGAAGAACGCGGCGTATTCAGAGTTCACCAATTTGAAAAGCAAGAAATGGTCATCGTATGTCGACCAGAAGACAGTGCAATGTACTTTGAAGAACTTTATAAGACATCAGTCGACTTCTTCAGAACACTTGATATACCAGTACGTGTTTTAGAGTGCTGTTCAGGAGACTTAGCAGACCTTAAGACAAAATCAGTCGACGTAGAGGCATGGAGCCCACGCCAACAGAAATACTTTGAAGTAGGAAGCTGCTCTAATCTAACGGATGCGCAAGCACGTAGATTAATGATTAGAGTCGATACACCAGAAGGCAGAGTCTATGCACATACACTCAATAATACAGTTGTAGCGCCTCCTAGAATGCTAATTTCGTTCTTAGAGAATAATCTACAAGAAGATGGAAGCATTTTAATTCCTGAAGCTTTACAACCATATATGGGATTCAAGAAAACAATGGAACGCGTAAGCAAATAAAAAGATAGCATTTAGCTATCTAGGAAAGGGGGAAACCCCTTTTTTACTTGTTTAATACTCGAGCATGAATCGTTTTTATAACTGCGTTGTCATTATTTGATTGAATTACTTCCTTTGCTACTGCTTTAACATCATCATGAGCATTTGATACTGCAAATGAATGAGCCGCTAGCTGTAACATCTCGATATCATTATGGTAATCACCGAAACTCATGAGGTTATCAGAGTGAAGGTCGAAGCGATCTAATAGGATCTTAAGACCATTTCCTTTGTTGACGCCTTTGTTCATAATATCAATCCACATATGACCCGCTCTTACAGCATTAAAGTCTTTGCTGAATTGAGGGCTGATAACAGTATCGAAGTTTACTTCTGTTGTATGTAGGTTTAGGAACGTTACTTTAATAACTTCTAGCTTTTGATCAAGAACGTCATTAACGATTGTATGAACTGGATAGTATTCACTGAGCAATTCTCTATGTTCTTCATCGTGTAGTTCAACTAATGCACCATCGATCGTAGTAAGGATGATCGTTGTTTTATCTGTTTTACGTGCTGCAAGCACCATTTTATGCCACTCTTTAGTCTCTAAAACACTTTTAAAGATGATTTCTCCGTGATATTCTACGATTGATCCATTATCGGATACAAATGAAACACGGTTCTTATCAGCATGAACTTTGTTATGAAGACTTACAAGTGAGCGCCCACTTGCACAAACAAATTCAATATTATTATCAATTAAAGCATCTAATGTATCACTAAATTCTTTCGGTAGAACAGAGTGATCATTCAATAAAGTATGGTCCATATCTGTTGCGATTATTTTTATCATTATTCAATCCTCCAATCGAAATTATAGCATAGATTCATTGCAAAAACGGGGAATGATGTTATAATATATAAGCTACTACAACATAATCTAATGAACCAGGTCAGGGTGGGAACACAGCAGCCTTAATTTAGCTCTTATGTGTGTAGTGGCTTTTTTTGTACTTAAAAGGGAGGTTCTAATGGAATATACAAATTTTATGTATGAAGCACTTGAAGAAGCGGCTAAAGCATACGAAATGAATGAAGTACCCATTGGAGCCGTTATAACCCATAAAGGCATTATTATTGCGAGAGCACACAACAAAAGAGAAGTAGATAACAATCCAATAGCCCATGCTGAAGTAGAGGCAATGCAAATTGCGGCAGAGGCTTTAGGCACATGGAATCTATCAGAGTGTACGTTATACGTAACAGTAGAACCGTGTCCAATGTGTGCAGGAACAATCCTACAAACCCAAATGAGCACTGTAGTCTACGGTTGTAGTGAACCAAACAGTGGAAGTTTCGGTAGTGTGATTGATTTATCTAAAGAAGCCTCAATCACAAGCCAAAAATCATTAAAGGTATATTAGAAGAAGAGTGTAAGAGATTAATGCAAGATTTCTTTAAAGAAAAGAGGAAAAGCATGGTTAAAGTAAAAAAACTGGATCAAACTGACTTAAAAGACTACCATTTAATCAGAGAGGCAGTCTTCGTAATCGAACAAAACGTATCCATTGATTTAGAATACGATGATTATGATGAACAAGACCGTAGGGATGTAACGCATGTAGGTGCATTTATAGACTCAAAGATGGTTGGAACTATGAGATTGATCTCAAAAGGGAAGACCTTGGTCGTTGGAAGACTTGCAGTCCTTAAAGAGCATCGAAAAGATGGTGTTGGAAACGCCCTTCTAAAATATGCACAAACACAAGCTGAGAACAATGGCTTTGAGGTAATGGAACTTGGAGCACAGCTCACAGCCATTCCTTTCTATGTAAAATCAGGATATCAAGAATACGGCGAAGTATTTATGGATGCGAATATCGAGCATAAAATGATGAATAAAATAGTTAACAAGCGATGAGCCAAAAGAGCTCATCGCTTTCTGCATTTATCCTCAAAACAAGGCTTTGCCATGGTATAATATGTAAAAGGGTGATCACATGACATATCAATCGTTATACAGAAAATACAGACCGAAACATCTCGATGAAGTAGTAGGTCAAGAACATATATTAAATGTACTCAATAATTCACTAAAAAAGGACATGATTTCTCATGCCTATCTTTTTTGTGGACCAAGAGGTACCGGGAAGACATCTATTGCGAAACTACTCGCGCAATCCATTAATTGTGATAAACAAGGCGAAATAGCCTGCAAACAATGCGATAATTGCATTGAAGGCATGAATGGAACACATCCTGATATCGTTGAAATCGATGCCGCAAGTAATAATGGTGTTGAAGAAATCAGATCACTCATTGATAAAGTGAAGTATACTCCAATTCTAGGGAAGTATAAGGTTTATATCATTGATGAGGTTCATATGTTGTCACAAGGAGCATTTAATGCATTCCTTAAAACATTAGAGGAACCACCAGAGCACGCAGTATTTATTCTTGCTACTACAGAGATTCATAAAGTACTACCTACAATAATATCTCGATGCCAACGCTTCGACTTCACAAACATTAAAGAAGACGCGATCGCAAAGAGATTAGATTATATCCTTGAAGAAGAAGGAGTTAAGGCCGAAGCAGGCGTTACGCATCTGATTGCTTCATTATCATCAGGTGCATTACGTAATGCCCTTACTATATTAGAACAAGCAGTGATTATTGCTGATGAAGAGATTAAACTCCAAGAAATATACGATACGAATGGTGTTGTGACCTCACAACAGAAAATAGAACTGTTTGAGAGCTTCAATAACGAAAGTATGAATGACCTCAATACAAACATTGAGAAGTTAAGTGAGAATGTAATTAACGTAGAACGCTTGATGATGGAATTAGTTCGTGGATTGAAAGATAGTGTCATATACTCATACACAAAGAATGAGGAGTTGATCCCTTATTTCGATATCGACTTCATAAAATACCTCGATACAAGCATGAATACTGAAGAAAGACTACAAATCATCGATATACTCCTTGAGTATGTCGACAAGATGAAGTTCTCTCAGAATCAAGAAACGTATATGGAACTATCGCTGCTAGCGATATTCAACAGAAACAATGTTCCACGTGAAACAACTGCTGATCAAAAGCCACAGTCTATTGCGGATTTTGTTTTAGAAACGTTTGATACACCTAAACCTCAAGTAGTTGATAAACCAGTTGTGGAGAAGGTTGAACCAGTTGTTCAAAAGGAAGAGCCAATTGTACAAAAAGAAGTAGTTACTGAAGTACCTGATATCAAAGAACAAGCAAATATAGACTTTGATGTCGTTGAGGAACGAGAACCTATCGCTGAGGCAAATATTGAGCCTACAAACAATGTTCCACGTGAAACAATCACAGAAACACTTACTCAAGAAGAAATTGTACGCTTCATGGTAAGTGCGGACAAGGAACAAAGACTAATTGACCTCAAATCATTTGAAAAGGTCTCACAATATAGAACTGACCTCAATTGGGCGCGTCCATCAAGATTAATGGATGGATCAAGCCTCGTACTCAGTGGGAATCGATTCATCGTGCTTGCGTTCAAATCAGAGATGGAATCAAGAGAACTTATGGAACCGAGAAATAAAGACGAGATCATTTCATTCTCAGACATAATATATGGTTCAAGAAAACAAGTGTTTGCGACAACAAATAAAGATTTCAAGCAAGCAGTTGAAAAATTCCTAGAAGATTCAAAGAATGGAACACTTCCAGAGCCATATTCAGATAATGACTTTATTGAAGAGGCTAAAGCAATCGAAAAAGAAGCGAAAGACGAAAGTCTTGAGAAAGTAAAAGATTTATTCGGTGAAGCACTCACCATAGTATAGGAGTGATAATATGTACCCTAAAACATTAGTTAACCTAATTGAAGCCTTTAAACTTCTTCCAGGTGTTGGACAGAAGACTGCAGAACGCTATGCACTTGTTATGTTGGATCAAGATCAAATTCATGTCGATGGATTTGCGAATGCATTAACTCAAGCCAAAGAAAACATTAAAGAATGCCCTGTATGCCATAACCTTACTGATTTTGACACATGCTCTATCTGTACGGACCCACAAAGAGATCAAAGCATTATCTGTGTCGTATCAAATGTTAAGGAAGTCTTCTCAATCGAGAAGATGAATCAGTATAATGGCTTATACCACGTACTCGGTGGTGTAATATCCACTCAAAAGGGTATATTACCCGATCAAT
>JAAYNU010000139.1 GCA_012520695.1 Erysipelothrix sp. | reverse complement strand
TATCTTGATTATACAATTGGTATGAGGTCAGATCGTATGAGATTCTTCGATGATCGTTCCCAAACAAAAGAAGTAAAATCACTTGCGGACATTAAAGAACGATTCGATAATAACGATCCAATCCTAAAGATGGTCTTCGTTCAAAGCGATGACTTTATGGATTTAGTACACGAGCGCGTAAAAAAAGACCTGAATCCTGAATTCGACGCATTAATGGTCGGACGAGGCTGGTCTGAAATTATGCCAAAACGAGTGACTAAGGGTGAAGCGCTGATTGAATACGCAGCAACTATGGGAATTAAACCCGAAGAGATTATGGCATTTGGTGATGCGGAGAACGATATCAGTATGATTTCACGCGTCGGCCATGGTGTTGCGATGGAGAATGCGATGGATACTCTTAAGGCAGTTGCCAAAGATACTGCCAAGCGCAACGACGAAGACGGTGTAGCACACTATATTCTCGATAATTTATTCTAAGATTTCTTTAACACGACCGACTTGGCCATCTTCCAACATGACTTTAATGCCGTGGGGATGATGGCTTGAGTTTGTAAGTAAACGCGAAACATAGCCTTCAGTGAGCTTACCACTGCGTTGATCGTTCTTAAGAACTACATTGACATGCGCACCAACGCGGATGTCATTTCTATTTTTTGGATTCATTAGATTCACCTCTTTTGTATCACAATAACATATTAAAGGAGGAAATAATATGGATAAGAAGCGACTGGAAGAAGCTCTGTATAAAAAAGAATCCCTCATTCACAGTTTCAAGAAACGAGAAATTAGTCAAATAATTATTGAAAACACAGTCAATGATCTTGAACGACGAAGACTCCGTTATCTCGACAATGAAGGAACAGATGGTCTGTATGAGAGCGATGAGAAATGGCTGAACTTGTTACTGGATGAGAAGATGATTTCACTGAATGGTTTCAGATTCCAAATATTCCCCATGGACTATCAAGAGATTGAGCGTGAGGGTTTTGATTATTTACCGATGTCGAATGTTACTAAAGAGAAATTCCCAAGTAATCTGATGTGTTTGAATGTGCACATCCCGGACGGAGTTGATCTTGGAAGACATAAGATTTTTGATGAAGCTCGAACGTTCTATAAAATTCATTATCCTGAATATGATTTTCACTACTTTGTGATTCGCTCATGGCTCGTCTATCCAGGCATGAAAAAGATCTTGCGAGAAGATTCAAGAATCATTCAGTTCATGGAACTATTTGAAGTTGAAGAAGTGTCTCATACAAATAAGATTCAAGGATGCTCTCGAATCTTTGGAACAGAGGATATGGATGAGATCAATTTAATGGATAAACAAACATCACTGCAAAGAAATGCTTATGAATCCATGGATGCTCTGGGTGTTGGCTTTGCTTCAATGAAGTTTTAGTATGTGGTATAATTTATTTAATATTATGGAGGTCATAAGATGATTAAAATATCTAAATATCCTTTAGAAACAAACAGATTAATCTTGCGTTCTTGGCAGCTCGATGATGTCGATGACTTCTTTGAGTATGCATCGGTTGATGGTGTAGGAGAAATGGCAGGGTGGCCACACCATGTGGATATTAGTACATCTTTGATGGTACTGAAGAATTTTATTGTTCAGGATAATGTTTATGCGATTGAAGAAAAGACGTCTAATAAAGTCATTGGCTCATTTGGAATTCATAAATCATGGGCTTCCAAAGATGAAGAGTTGAAGGTCATCGAAATTGGATATGTCTTAGCCAAATCACATTGGGGCCAAGGTTTTATTCCTGAAGTGGTTGAAGAAATTATTCGAGCTTGTTTTGAAAAGTGGAACTTAGATGCGGTATCCGTAAGTCACTTTGATGGAAACGAACAATCCAAAAGAGTGATTGAAAAGAGTGGCTTTAAATACGTTGATACTACCGATACAACATTAGAACAGCTCGATGACAAGAAGGTAATCCTTCACAGATACCTAATGTATAAGTAGTTTAGTTGAACACCAAAATTTCGATTGGTGTTCTTTTCTTT
>JAAYNU010000138.1 GCA_012520695.1 Erysipelothrix sp. | reverse complement strand
CGCTGCTCTGTGCGATGGCCTTTATACACCCATTGATAATTTATTTGAAGAGCATCTTAAAAGCATCCGACTCAAGGATATCGCTAAAGATCTCAAGGAGACCTCATAAGGTCTCTTTTTTTGTAAAGATAAATTGTCAAATTAAGTGCAACGCTTCTTCCTCATACAAAATTTCTTCTGGTGTGTTGAAGCCAATACACTTGCGTGGTCTAGTATTCAGTCTATTTACCTTCTCTTCAATGCCTGATTCAGTTACAAGTGAAAGATCCATGCCTTTGGGATAATACTCTCTGAGTAGACCATTTGTATTTTCGTTAGTCCCACGTTGCCAAGAACAATATGGATCAGCGAAATATACCTCACAATTCAGTGTCTTCTCTATTTCCTCATATCCAGAAAACTCTTTCCCTCGATCACATGTGATTGTCTTTATCATATAACTTGGTAAGGAGGACATCATTTCTATAATTGCTGGTGTTACCAGTTTCTCTTTACGACTTGGCAATACAGTAGACAAGGTATACCTTGATTTTCTTTCAACCAAAGTTACAAGACAATATGAACTCTTTCTCTTGTGGCCAATTCTTCCTGACTCAACTGTATCTGCCTCCCAATGACCAATTTCCTCACGTTTATAAACCGACTTAGGGCGCTTGTTGATTGTCTTACCTATATTAAATCTGCCTCTTGTTTCCTGTGGCCTTTTGAATTTCCCTTTACGGCGGAGTTTTTTCATATCTCCTTTGGCGATTAGCCCTAGATGAATCCATCTATATATTGTAGAGAAGGAGGGTATATCTAGTTCAAGGTACTCTATCTTTGATCTAAAATAGATCTGTTCTGGCGACCAACTATCGTCAATCTTATCGTTAATATATTCTCTAACGGCAGATGCGATGATTATCTTTCTACCACAATTATCTTTACGTTCAAAATAAAGTTTCTGAGCGGTTACGGGGTGGTAAACACCGTTATTATCTTTATTACGATTAATCTCTCTTGATATCGTAGATGGGCTTCTTCCTAGATATCGAGCAATTGCTCTTATGGACGAACCTTCGCTTTTCATTTTCTTAATGCAAGCACGTTCTTCTATGTTAATATGTGTATAGCTCATAATGCTACCTCCTGGTTGTATCGTCAAATACATTTTACCACGAGTGCATTATGGGCCTTTTTCTTGGTGTTGCACTTAATATACTAATTTATCTACAAAAAAAAGACGACCCTATGGATCGCCTTAAACTAATTTATGTATTATATTTAAATTAGAATTTTGATGCTACGTAGTGAGCTGTACGAACTAATTGGTTCGTGTATGAAGCTTCGTTATCGTACCATGCTGCAACTTTAACTAAGTTAACGCCACCTAAGTCAGAAACTTTAGTTTGTGATGCATCGAATAATGAACCGTAAGTGATTCCGATTGTATCTGAAGATACGATTGGCTCATCAGTATATCCGTATGATTCGTTTGTTGCTGCTTTCATTGCTGCGTTGATTGCTTCTACTGTAGTAGCTTTTTCAACAACTGCAACTAGTTCAGTGATTGAACCTGTGATAACTGGAACACGGTGTGCTCCACCATCTAATTTTCCTTGTAATGCAGGGATAACTAAACCGATTGCTTTAGCTGCTCCTGTAGTGTTAGGAATGATGTTTGCTGCTGCTGCACGAGCGCGGCGTAAATCACCTTTAGAGTGAGGACCATCTAATGTATTTTGGTCATTTGTATAAGCATGAATTGTTGTCATTGTTCCTGAAATAATTCCATACTCATCGTTAAGTACTTTAGCCATTGGAGCCAAGCAGTTTGTAGTACATGAAGCACCTGAGATAATTGTTTCTGAACCATCTAAGATTTCGTGGTTTGTATTATAAACAACTGTTTTGATGTTTCCTGTTGCAGGAGCTGAAATAATAACTTTACGAGCACCAGCTTCTAAGTGAAGTCCAGCTGATTCTTCAGATGTGAAGAAACCTGTACATTCGATAACTACGTCAACACCAAGTTCTTTCCAAGGTAAGTTCTTAGGATCGCGTTCTGAAAGAACTTTAATTTCTTTCCCGTCGATTAAGAATCCACCTTCAACAACTTTAACGTCCTTGTCGTAACGTCCTTGTGCTGAATCATATTTTAATAAATGTGCAAGTGTTGTTGCATCTGTTAAGTCGTTGATTGCTACAATTTCCATATCCTCTGAACCGTGGATTAAACGTGTTGCTAAACGACCAATACGGCCGAAACCATTAATTGCTACTTTTACTGTCATAGTTATAAAATCCTCCTTGTAATTTGACCCCTTTATTATATACCAAAAGCCCTGTAGGGTCAATTATATGGGCGTTTTACACAAATTAATCACTAAAGAAAATCACGATTAAAGAGTGGTAAACCAAAGGCATTAAATGCAGAATATGCTGAAATAATTTTTATATGATATAAACGTTCAAATAATTCCTTATCATTGATGCGCGCCATAATGAATGGGATTTTCTTTCCACGCGCTTCAGGAATTACTTTATTGATTCTTTCAGACTCACTTGCCGTGAATACGATACGAGACACTCCCCTTGAGACGAATGAGAGTAATCGAAGGAGTGAACCGCTCTTATCATAGACACATTCTAAGACATCCACATACGTGCCATGATTGATGATGCGCGCGTACGCACACAACACCCCGTCAATACTATATCCGACAAACGATCCTTTTTGATTGCGAAGGTCTTGCTTCATTAATTCGAAATCATGCTCCGTTCTCACAAAATAACCTGTGAAGTACTTCGTGAAACGATTATAAACCTTCACAAGATCTTTGGAGGCTGGATCCAAAACGATGCCATCAATTGGGAAATCAGGAATGAGAGCACTGGACATATTAAAGACACGCGACTCAATGACCGTCTCAAATCCAAGTGATTCATAGATTTCTGGATGATCCGTTTGAATTAGAGTAATCAAATCACTCTTACTTACCTCATCCAATACGGATTCAACCAAACTTTTTCGATCGCTTAATGATCCAATGCAACCCACGAGAAAAGAAGTCTTCAGCAGTTTACCGTGAAGACTTAGATTTTTCGCATGAACCTGTAATGACGCCTCGATGTTACCATCGACACGCAAGACTCTCGTTTCATCTTCTTTAAAGTAAGTATGAAAGTATGAATCAACATACGAAATATTATCCGCATGTGCTTCTTTCCACAATGAGTGCAATGTTTTTTTCAAGAGATTACCCCCCTATGATTCATCAGCATCGCGCTGAGTATACTCAACATCAATAACGTCCCCACTAGGTCGTGGGCGTTGTTGTGAATTCGGTTGTTCTGTATTCTGTTGCGTAAATGGACGCTTTCTTGGCATAAATATACTTGAAACTGTCGATATTAGCCAAAGAATGGCAAACACCCAAAGTAAATAAGGAGCCAAGCGAATTAAAATCATCGCGATTAAAAAGAAAATTAAATATCCCATATCAGTACCACCTTTGGTATATTATATCACAAACATTGTTAAAACAATTTGTGAGCAATCACTTAATATCGCCTATCTTACTCGCTAAATCCATTATTTTTTTAAATCGATGTTGAAGACCCGACTTACTCAAGGTCTCCCCATGTTCCTCTTCATATATTTCCAAGAGTTCATTCAGACTCGCTTCAGGATTATTCATCCGCAAATCTCCCACACGCATTAATCGATCTTCAAGATGATTATAACGGTTGTGCTCAATCAATAAATAAATCGCATCAAGTTGTGCACTCCCTGCCTTTATGGATTTCACTTCATTCGCAACACCCACATTATCAAGACGCGTTAATGAGTTTCTAAAGTCACGCTGAATGCGCTCATCCTCAAAGGTCATTGTATTATTGTATGCCTTAATGAGTCTCAGGAAATCCGCAATCTTATCAGCCGCTTTAATATAGACCACAAAACGATTACGCCTTTGAATCATTTTCGCTTCAAGATCAAAACGATTCACAAGTTCAAGAATGGATTCGCTCAACTCTTCATCCTGTGATGAAATTTCAAGATGATAGTTCGGCGTTGTTGGTGCATTGATACTACCAGAAGCTAAGAAAGCACCGGATAAATACGACTTAGCACAACAATCCTTCAAGGTAATCACCGCACTGGGCGTGTGACGCATTCCCTTTGATGTATAGATGCCCAAATCCTCAAGAATCTCAATCGCCTTTTCCTTAACCGTAAGAATGTAGACATTATTCTTTCTTAGGTTTTGTTTCTTCTCAACACTCAAATCAATATCTACGCGATAACGATCCTTCAAAGCAGAGAACAAATGTTTCGCAATCGTCGCATTCTCAATTTCAATTTTAATATTCATCGTTCGATTTGAAATTACAAGATTAGAGTTTATATGCAAAAAAGCTGAAAGCTCAGCTCTTTGGCAACACGGCGCCGATGGCGTTGTGATTATTTCTCTTTTTACTTCAACACTGAAGGACATCCTATCACCTCTAATACCTTTCCAAAACTCGTCATAACTTTTTCTGGATCATGTCGTATGATACCATCTTCAAACCGAAGTAGTTTCATTGGAATCAATGGATACTCATGCTCGTCCATATCAAATAAAACAGGATGAGAATGTTCCAATGCATAACGATCTAAAACCCATTCAGGAATATGATCTGAGCAACGAACAACCGCATCAAAACGAATACCAGAGTGACTCACCAAAGCCTCAACGTGGTCTTCACCAGAATAACCATCTGTTTCACCGGCCTGGCTCATCGCATTACAATAGTAAATTTTCTTCGCATTACTTTCCAAGATTGCTTCTTTAATTTGTTTAATAATAACATTAGGTAGGATTGATGTATAAATTGAACCTACACCAAATAGAATGATATCCGCATTCTTGATCGCATTCACGGCCTCTTCACTCGCTTCAACAGAGACATCATAATAGACATTTTGGATGTGGTTACGATACTTAGGTATATTAGATTCACCACGAATGATGGTTCCATCACTCATCGTCGCACACAAAGTAATCAGTTCAGTCGACGCTGGAATGATATCCCCCATGACATTCAGAATCTTTGACGTGGAAGCAATGGCCTCCATAAAGTCACCCTTAATGTCAATTAAAGACGTAAGAATGAGATTACCCAAGTTGTGTCCCGCGAGGGTTGATCGAGAATTTGAATCAAAACGATAATTCATGATGTCCGACAAAAGGGATTCACTCTCCGCAAGCGCAAGCATGACGTTTCGAATATCACCCATTGCTGGTACATTAAAATCTTCGCGCAGTCGTCCCGTGCTACCACCATCATCTGCTACTGTGACAATCGCAGATAAATGAATATTATCTATGTGTTTGAGTCCGCGTAACAGTACTGATTGGCCTTTTCCCCCACCTAAAACAACGACTTGAATCATACATACTCCTCCACCGCATCGCGATGATCTTTGTAAACTGTGTACTCTTTACGATAAGTATCAAACAAGTAATTTGTAATGGATACGGAACGGTGTTGTCCACCCGTACATCCAATCGCAACCGTTAAGTGATGTTTTGACTGTTCCTTATAAAGTCCCAGAGTATAGTTTAAATACGCTTCAAACTGCACAATAAACTCCTGGGTACGTGGATCATTCAATACAAAATTATAGACCTCAGGATCATTACCAGATTTTGAACGCAGTGAATCTTCCCAGTAAGGATTCGTTAAGAATCGAACATCGATGACTAAGTCCGCATCCATGGGTAAACCTTTTCTGTATCCAAATGAAATAAACGAAATGGAAAGTGATGAGTCCTTTCCTTCCATCTTGAAAAAGCGCTCAATACGAGAACTCAATTTTTGTTGTGATAAAAATGTTGTATCAATAATAATCGTAGCATTCGATTTAATCAATGAGAATTCATCGATTTCATAATCAATCGCCTCTTCCAAACTGTTTGCGAGATTCGCAACAATCAGGGGATGGTTTCTACGGTTGTATTTATAGCGAAGTAGTAATTGCTCTTTCGATGCGTCTAAAAAGAGAACAATCAGTTCACAGTCCACCGCTTTAAAAGCATGATAAAACGCATTGAAATCAGTGGCCGAAACACTCAGTGCCAAATTCGAAAAACGAGCATCTTTGAGCTCATTCACTTCATCAACTAAATGCTCCAGGAGCATTGCAGGAAATCGGTCAATACAATGATAGCCCAGATCTTCCAAGACAGCCATCGATGACGTTTTACCCGCACCCGAAAGGCCCGATACCAATATTACTTTATTTTGTGTCATTGACTCATCACCTCTTACGTCTATTATAGCAAAATTATGGACCGAGAAGAAAAAATAAAATAACCAAGCCCGATGACAGGCTTGGTTATAGAAGACGACTATTTCGATTTAAGATCTTGAATGTATGAAAATGCATTCTGAGCAGCGATTGCGCCATCAGAAGTTGCTGTGACAATTTGGCGAAGATGTTTTTGAATCACATCACCCGTACCAAACACACCTGGAATACTGGATTCCAATTTTTCATTCACAATCATGTATCCTTCAGAGTCGATAACGTCCGTACCCGTGAAAAACGAGGTTGCTGGAATCGCTCCAATATAAGGGAATACACCCGAAGCACTAATTTCTAATGGTTCTTTGGTATCAACATTCTCGAATTTCATACCGGCAATCTTTCCATTCTCAGTAATATAATCAACTGGAATGTGTTTACGAATGACGTTAATCTTCGGATTTGCTAGAACTTGACGTTGAGCTGATTCATCACCACGGAATACGTCGCGACGAATCACTAAGTTAACCTTAGTTGCAAACTGCGTTAAGTACACAGCCTCTTCCAATGCGGAGTTCCCACCACCGATGACAATTACGTCATTCTCTTTAAAGAAAGCACCATCACAAACAGCGCAATACGATAGACCATGACCCAACAATAAATCATCATCCTTAAATCCTAGTGTTCTTTCATTAGTACCAGTAGCAACGATAACGACAAGCGTTTCGTATTGTGTACCATCGGCAGTTTCAACAATTTTGAAATCACCTTTATCCGTAATACTTACGACATCTCCATAAAGATATTGTGCACCATACGCACTCGCATGTTCAAACATCTTCATTGAAAGGTCAACCCCCCCAATTTTATCCACACCAGGGTAGTTTTCAATAAGGTGAGTTTTAATCATCTTACCACCCGGAGCTTCTTTTTCAAGCATTGCAGTTTTCATACCACTACGACCTGCATATACAGCAGCAGTCATACCAGCAGGTCCACCACCAATTATTATTACATCATATTTGTTGTCCATTCGTGATCCTCCTTCAATATTTCAAGAATTTCTCGTAAATCATATATGACACGATTCGCTTCAGAGTCAATGAGACTTTGCTCACGTATTTTATCAAAGACATAGCCGATTGTAAACGAACCTGCCCTTTGAGCCGCAATAATATCAGTTACAGCGTCCCCAACGTAGATTGAAGAGCCACGTTGCACAGCCATCTTTTCAAAAGCGTCATTGATTCCTTTAGGATCCGGTTTCGCAATTTCAAAATCATCAATACCCAATACAACATCAAAATATTTTTCCATATCCCACTGTCTTAAACCAAGTTGAAGTGAAGAATAAGCTTTATTCGATACAATCCCTAATGGATACCCTTCTTCATGAAGTGCATCAAGAAGCTCTATCGCACCATCCATCGGACGTACATGCTTATCATGAAGCTCATGATTCAGTGTTCGATATTCAAGCACCAACTCATCGATTAAATGATCATCGAAATAACGACTGAAGGTAGCGACAAGACTTGGCCCAATGAATGAATTCAATTCATCAGAACTTAAGACATAACCCGGTCTGTGATTTTCAAAGACTGCTTTATAGGATTCAACGATACAAGCTTCCGTATCCATAATTGTTCCATCAAAATCAAACAGAATGGCAGGCTTAGGAGACTTCGTAAACTTCCTGAAGACACCCATAAATCCAAGAATCCCCAGGACCACAAAGACCACAGAGACAAGTTGCGCAATGCGAATCACCCCAAGGAACATCAGGCTGTCAGTACGCAAACCTTCAATAAAGAAGCGCGTCACACCATACCACATCATATAGGCATACACTAAGTCACCACGTTTAAGTTTTGTAACTTTCTTTAAGACCAATACAATTAAAATCCAACCGATGATATTCGCAACCGACTCCAAGAAGAAGGTCGGCATACGATAGGCACCATCAATAAACATCATATCTTTAAACCAAAGCGGGAAGTATTTATAGAAACCTTCACTCACAACACCACCAAAAGCCTCTTGGTTCATGAAGTTACCCCAACGACCCAGTGCTTGCGCAATCAAGATGTTTGGAACGACCATGTCAGCCCAGTGCCAGAAATTGAGGTTCTTACGCTTCGCATACCAATAGCCAAACGCAACACCCGCGAAGAGCCCCCCCTGAATTGCGAGACCCCCATCCTGGATTCTTAAAATTGAAATCGGATCCTTCAGATACGTTGTGAAATTATAGAATAGAACATACCACAAACGAGCACCTAAGAAACCACTCAATAAAGCCCCCATGAAGACATTCTCGATGTCTTCACTGAAATAACCAGCCTTCTTTAAATTCTTCGCACTTACGATGTAAGCGATATAAGCACCCGTCATAATGAAGACGGCGTACCAGGCAATGGATAAAGGCCCTATTTGAAGAAAAATTTTAGTATCCGGGAAAAATTTTATCATTAACTATATCTCCTATTTTTTGTTTTGCAATTCAATGTATTCTATTACTCGTTCATCAAACAATTTCGCAGAGTTGATCCCACGTTGTTTCATCATGAAGTCACGAACAGCCGACTCAACTAAGACCGACAAGTTACGCCCTTCTTTAACTGGGAACACAAGACGCGGAATATCCAAGCCAAGCGCTGGGAAGTAAGCTTGTTCCTCAATACCAACACGTAGATACTCAGCATTGTCATCCCATTTTCTGAACTCAACAACGAAATCAATCGCAATTTGTTCAAGGTATGCATTCACACCAAACATTTGCGTCGTATCAATGATTCCAATTCCACGAATTTCAAGCATTCCTTTTAATAAGTAAGGAGCTGTCCCAAGAATTGAATCCTTCACACGCGAAATATCCACGCGATCATCCGCAATCAGTGCATGCCCACGAAGAATTAACTCAAGCGCAACTTCTGACTTACCCATACCGGATTCACCAATAATTAAGACCCCTTTACCGAAAACGTTCATTAAGACGCCGTGAACGTTATCCTGAATTGCTAATACTTCATCAAGGTACGTTACAAGCGCCACCATAATGGAAGAACTCTTCTCTTTAGATACGAAGACCGGTATATTTTTCCTTGAAGCAACTGTCTCCAATGATTTCGGAACCGGGTTCCCACTCGTTACAAGTACAAAAGGTGTTTCGTCGTCGTTGCAAAGAAAATCAAAGCGCTCCAATTGATTTTCTTCAGACAAGGTCTTCAGAAATGCTGTTTCTTTGTTCCCAAGGATGACGATTCGTTTCGGTTCTGCGTGTGCAAAGAACCCCGTCAATTCAAGACCCGGACGATTTGTATTCGGAACCATTACTAAACGATCAAGAGACCCATCATCACCACATACTTGTTCCAACCCAAAATGTTCTTTTATTAAACGAACATCACAACTGTTTCTTTCACTCATGTCTAAATCCTCCTCGTTATAATACATTCTTTAGATAATAACCAGTATAAGAACCCTCAACCTTCGCAATCTGTTCTGGAGTTCCCTTCGCAATGACCATTCCACCGCCATCGCCACCCTCAGGACCTAAATCAATAACCCAGTCCGCGGATTTAATAACATCAAGGTTGTGCTCAATCACGAGAACACTATCCCCAGCATCAACGATGCGCTGTAATACCATAATCAATTTCTCTACATCATAGGAATGAAGACCCGTCGTCGGCTCATCAAGCACAAACAAAGTTTTACCAGTAGAAGGTCTTTGAAGTTCAGATGCTAACTTAACACGCTGTGCTTCACCACCCGACAAGGTCGTAGCGGATTGCCCCAGTTTGATATAGCCCAAACCAACATCCTTCAAAGTCTGTAACCCCGTGCGAATCTTCGAGATTGAACTGAAGAACTCAACCCCTTCATCAATGCTCATATCAAGAACATCAAAGATTGATTTATCTTTGAATACTACTTGAAGCGTTTCATCGTTGTAACGTTTACCATCACACTCTGTACACTTCACATAGACATCCGGTAAGAAGTGCATTGAAATACGCTTCACACCATCTCCCTTACAAACCTCACAACGACCCCCCTTCACGTTAAATGAAAAGCGACCTTTGTCATAACCACGCATCTTAGCTTCTGGTGACTTCGCAAATAAATCACGAATATCATCAAAGACCCCCGTATACGTTGCTGGGTTTGAACGCGGTGTTCGACCAATTGGGTTTTGATTAATCGTAATCAGCTTATCAATGTTCTCAAGACCCTTAATTGATTTATGTTTTCCTGGCTTCATGCGCACACGACCCAAGGCTTGGTAAATCGACTTCGATAACACTTCATTAATTAATGAACTCTTACCTGATCCCGATACACCAGTAACGGCCATCAGCGTCCCCAGTGGGAACTTCACATTCACATTTTTTAAATTATTTTCACTTGCCCCTTTAACTTCAAGAAACAATTTATTACCTTTTCGACGGTGTTCAGGAACCACAATCTTACGCTTACCGGATAAGTATAATCCAGTCAGTGAATCATCGTTCTCTTTAATCGATTCGATGGTTCCATTATGAATGACTTCACCACCCAATTCACCAGCACCCGGTCCAATATCGACGATCCAATCAGCTGCTTCCATTGTTTCCTCATCATGTTCAACCACGATTAAGGTGTTTCCTAAATCTCTCATATTTTTAAGTGTTTCAATTAAACGCGCATTATCTCTTTGGTGAAGTCCAATTGAGGGCTCATCAAGAACATAAAGTACTCCCGTCAAACGAGACCCAATTTGAGTTGCGAGTCGGATACGCTGACTTTCTCCACCGGACATACTTCCCGCAATTCGATCCAGTGTTAAGTATTCTAATCCTACATCCTTAAGGAATGTAAGTCGTGATACTACTTCTTTAATAACCAAGTCAGCGATGGAAGCTTTCATCTCATCCAATTCAAGCTGGTCCATGAAATCAAGTGCTTCGCTAATGGATTGTTGTGTAAACTCAGAAATATTCAATCCCCCAACTTTAAATGATAAAGCTTGTTCATTCAAACGTGTTCCTGAACAAACAGTACATACTGACTCCGACATGAATGATGCATACCATTCACGAGATGAAGAGGATGATGTGTCGCGGTGACGACGTTCAATTAGGTTAACGATTCCTTCAATCGGTTCATTGCGATGAAATGCATTTCCTGAACGTGATTCAATAATGTATTTGACCGGAACGACTGAACCATACAATAGAATATCAAGCTGACGCTTTGTTAGTTTATTGATGGGTTTATCACCATCAACCTTCGCAAACTTCATTAAAGTTTCAAATGTTTGCCATTCGATATTTTGAGTACTTACGATGTTCTTATAATAACGAATCCCACCTTCATGAATTGATAGTGTTGGATCTGGTATTAAGAACTCCACATCAACGGATTGTGTAATCCCTAAACCATTACAGTTGTGGCAAGCACCAATTGGCGCGTTGAATGAAAATAAACGCGGTTCAATCGAAGCAATCGAGAACCCACATGTAGGACATGCGAACTTTGCGGAGAATACGAGAATCTCTTCACCAATTTTTACGTTAACGACACCATCTGAAAGTTTAATTGCTGTTTCTAAAGAGTCAGATAATCTGAATCGTGAATCATCTTTTAAGATAATACGATCCACTACCACTGAAATAGTATGGCGTTCATTCTTTTCAAGTACTGGATTATCTTCCAATAAAACTAATTTATCATTAATGTATACACGGATAAACCCTTTTTTTCGAAGGTCTTCTAATACATCTTTGTGTTCACCTTTTTGATCTTTAATAATCGGGGCAAGTATTTCTAATCGAGCACCCATATCAAAGGACATGATTCGATCCACCATTTGTTTAACGGTTTGAGATGTAATCTCATGACCATGAATTGGACAGTAAGGAACACCCACTCGCGCATACAAAAGGCGAAGATAATCATAGATCTCCGTTACAGTACCGACGGTTGAACGCGGGTTATTGGATGTTGTTTTTTGATCAATTGCGATAGATGGTGATAGCCCTTCAATGAGTTCAACATCTGGCTTTTCCATATTTCCAAGAAACTGACGCGCATATGACGAAAGACTTTCAACATAACGTCGTTGACCTTCCGCATAAATGGTATCAAATGCTAGGGATGTCTTCCCTGAGCCTGATAGACCCGTCATGATAATTAACTTATCGCGAGGAATTTCTAAATCAATATTTTTTAAGTTATTTTCTTTAGCACCTTTAATTACAATTTTATTATTACGCATATATGTAGACCTCCAAGATTAATACTATTATATCATGCTTTCCATTGGCGTGGTTCTCACGTACTCAGGCTGTTTTTTTGGGAATTCTAACATAAACTTTAACACCTGAACATAAATTTAAATCGTTTTATTATTTACCATTGATCGTGTAATTAAAAGGCAAACACTCCCCTGAGTCGCTTGCCATTCTATTTTATAATTCTGATTTCATTTCCAATACAATATCTCGAAGTTGAGCCGCTCTTTCGAAATCAAGTAGAGCTGCTGCTTCACGCATTTCTTTCTCAAGTCGTT
>JAAYNU010000137.1 GCA_012520695.1 Erysipelothrix sp. | reverse complement strand
GTGAATGACAATTGATCCTTATATGCATTCAGATACGTTCGTGATTGATCAAATCGTTTCAATTGCGCACTGATGCGCGCTTGTTGGTAATCGAGTTGTTGTGACATCAGTTCCAAGTATCTTAAGGGGTCACTGAGATGTGAGTCACTGACTGCCTTTTGATATATTGAATCAAGTGTACGAATTTTATTCCTGAGTGCAATGTAATAAGAATTCTTATAATTTCTTAAGGACAACAATACATCCTTAACATCAGGTGTTAGTGAAACAGCAGCTGCGGTTGGTGTTGCTGCACGATAATCCGATACAAAGTCCACAAGAGTGGTATCGGATTCATGCCCCACCCCACTGACGATGACAGTCGAAGAATTAAACACGGCTTCAATGACCCGTTCCTCATTGAATGCCCATAGGTCTTCAATAGAACCGCCTCCTCGAGCAAGTATGATTGCATCAAGGTTTAGAGTTTGTGCTTCATGAATGCGACTCACAAGAGACTCTACTGCCTTTTCACCTTGAACATAAGCTAAAAGATCCACTTGTTGGGCCATGGGCCAGCGTTCTTTCAGTGTCCTACTAATATCGGCATACGCCGCTGAGTCCGCACCTGTGATAACTCCAATCCTTCGAGGATATTGTGGAAGCACCTTTTTGTGAGATGCATCAAAATAACCCTTATCCAAATAGAGCTTCTTAAGTTTCTCATATTGAATGTGTAAATCACCAAGCCCATCAAGATTCATACGCTCAACGTATATTTGAATAGTTCCTGCTGATTCAAAGACATCAACATAACCCATGATGACGACTTTATCGCCGTTCTTAGGTTTAAAGAGAACGGCGCTTGATTTACTTCTGAACATGACACATGAAATGCGCGCATCTTTGTCTTTGAGGCTAAAATAAAAATGCCCACTATGGTGCGCATTAAAATTAGATATTTCCCCCACCAAAGCCACGTTTTGAAACGCGCGATGGCCAACAACCAAAGATTTTAAGGCGCGGACAAATTCAGCTACACTTAAAATGGTTTGGCTCATAGTGCATCCAACACTCCATTGATCAATTTAAATGATTCTGAATCACAGTACTCTTTTGATAGACGGATGGCTTCGTTAACAACGATTACACGGTCCTGGTACCCTAATTCAAGTTCAGCACATGCTACAAGTAAGATTGCTTGTTCAAGAAAACCAAGGCGGTTAAAACGCCACCCAGTTAAAAGTTGATCCATTGCTCGAACATACGTATCCAAACGATCTTCGATTCGATAAACGACTTCCAACATTTCTTCCCCAAGGTCGAAAAATTGGATAAAATCCCCTACATTTGACACAAATTTATTATCTTCAATTATCACATCCATGGGTTGGTCAATTAACAAATGGATATACACAGCACTCATTGCATTTTGTCGTTCACTATATCGAGACATATATTTCTAATCCTCCACACTAAAAGAAGCAGTCATCTGCTTCTAGTTAAATTTAAATCCTACCACATTCAAATTGACTTCTGTTGATTTGTAATCAACCATCAATTCGATGCTTCTTTGTAATTCTTCCTGTAGTTTTTTACAGACACGGTCAACATCTTTTCCATATTGAACACGAACCTTTAAATCAACGAGTAATGAAGTTCCTGTATTCTTGATCGATAAGGATTTCTTAACGTTCCCATCATCAAAAAAGACATATTTTGATTCATTAACTGTAATCATCACAATATGATTAATTACATTATTTGATACTGCTATTTGGCCAAGACCATCGCCTTGAGCTTGAATGAGTACATATTCGTTTGACATATTTATCACCTACTAACATCATTATAACAGAAAAAAAATCGAAACTAAAGCAATTTGAGTACTTAAAATGGGATCCTGATTACGCTAGTTTAGAGCAATCGATTCGAAGGGATCCAGTACCACAAAAGACGCTTTAAATTCAGGGTCTTTTCGAAGTGATTTAAACACATGAGAATTCATAAACTTCACCAGTTCACTCACGATTATATTATAAAAATCATCAACGTTTTCACCAAAGTAAGCATTGAAATGCTCCTCATCAATCAGATCCAAAAGCGAAACATCTTGGTAGCGCCAATGTTTCGGATTCTTTCTCACAAAATCCGCATCCACAGTCTTATAAATCAAAACCGCTTTATTACGATCAAAGGCCGTATTGCAGGAAAATGAGAAAACACATTCCGTAGCGTCATAGCAAAACGCAAGATTAGAAAAACTAATTTGCGGATACAAACCCTTGAACTCCGTCATCTCCTCTTTAAGAAAAGACTGAAGACTGTTTTTTAAATTCGTTACTACTGATCTTTTTGATAGCATAGACAATACTCCTTATACTAAATATTCGTAGATTGAATGGATACGATCATTGGGTTTTCACTGAGATAAGCTACCAAGTCAGTAAAGAAGACATCATCCTTTGAATCAACTTCAAACAGATGCGAAACAATTCTTTGTTCATGGTAAAACTCAATATCATACTTTAATATCTTAACATCTAACTTCAACAACTTAAAGGTCGAAAGAATGAATTCCAGCGATTGATCGTCCCCTAAGTGCTTAATGATTACTTTTTGTAGCGTATAGATACGAACAATGCGTTTTAAGATCTGTAGGATTAAGAAAATTGCGGAAAATCCAACAAGCGCAATTTCTAAGAAACCCATTCCTAAAGCGATTCCAAGAGCTGCCGTTGACCAAATAGACGCAGCAGTTGTAAGACCTGAAATATTCCGTTTAGTTACGACAATCGTACCCGCTCCAAGGAAACCAATTCCCGAAACAACTTGCGCAATCAATCGCGCAGGATCACTTCTCACAACCCCCAAGATATCGGGGTGGGCTAAACCAAGAGCAATCGAATCCTGTACAATTTGTGCTTGAATTAAAGCAATGATCGTAGCAGATACACCCACAATCGCATGTGTTTTAATTCCAGCATTGGACTGATTAACTTCTCGTTCATACCCGATGATCATTGAAACCAATAAAGACAGTCCTAAACGAATAATAATATCATTAATAGTCATTTTAGTCCTCCAGGGCACTCAGTATTGTGCGTGCCTCTTGCACATCTTTTGTCATTTGCTCCACCAATGCGTCAATTGAATCGAATTTCAGTTCCGGTCTTAAACGCTTCACAAAGGTTTGTTTCACATTCTTACCGTAGATATCCTGATCAAAATCAAGGATGTGAGATTCAATCGTGACATAGTCATTGGTATTGAAAGTTGGATTATAGCCAATGTTTACAGCTGATTGATAACGAACACCATCAATCCATATAAACCCAGCATAGATTCCCCCTTCAGGAATTACATATTCATCAACCACTTCAAGGTTCGCCGTTGGAAATCCAATCTTACGTCCCTCTTTGGCTCCGTGAACCACGAAACCATGAACAGCATACTGACGCCCCAACATCGTGTTCGCTGCTTCCATATCACCCTTAAGGATGGATTGAACGATTTGAGTCGTTCCAACCTTTACAGCGTTCATCTTATCAATCTCTACAACGTGAGTTTTAAAGAAATACGATGCTTTCTTTTCTAAGAAATCAACTGTGCCTGCGCCCTTATGGCCGAATCTAAAGTCTTTACCACATACAAGATTCTCAACATTCAAGCGAACCAAAATTTTCTCAATGAATTCTTGTGGTGATAGTTGCGACGTTTCTTTCGTAAAATTAATTGTAATGTAATGATCCAGTCCCAAGCTTTCTGCTATGCGAACTTTATCTTTAACCGGTGTAATATGGTTTACGTGAGATTTATTATTAAGAACAGTCCAAGGATCGGGTGAGAATGTGATTAGACATGACTCAGTACCTGTTTCCTCCGCAATACGAATGGTTTCATTAATTAACGCTTGGTGTCCTAAATGAAGGCCATCAAAAAAACCAATGCACGCACTTAGGCGATGCTTATATAAATCCAGTGCCATAAAGTCTTTTAATAATAATTGTTTCATTACCAGAGCCCCCTTACAGACTTAAAACGAGACCCAAGTTCACGTTCATAAACGGCGTAATAGTCGCCACCATCAAGCAATACACGATCGTGCTGTGTATCCAGTTCAATTCTTTTCCCATGTGAAATAAGCACAGAAAGTGATTCATCCACAATTTTAGGCAATACAATAGAGCTTTTGACATCATCAAGAGGTGTTTCCATACTTACATCTTCCAATTTAATGGCATCGGATAAAGTATAGATACCAACTACAGTACGTTCTAATGATGACATCGTTCCGATGGTTCCAAGTTTCTCGGCAATGTCCTCACACAGCGTTCGAATATATGTTCCGTTTGATACGGTGGCGCCGAATTCGATGACACCAGAGTTAAATGAAATCAACTCAATATTAGAAATACTAACTTCAGTGAAGAGTTGTTCCACCTCATCACCCTTTAGAACATAGTCATACGATCGACGACCGTCTATTTTCTTAGCAGATACTTTGGGTACGCGCTGTGTCATGGTGCCAAGGAATGTTCTAAGTACCTCTTTAACTTGATCTTCCGTTAATTCCGGGACACTTTGAGTGTCAATCACATCACCCCAAATATCTCCTGTATGGGTATGTGTACCCAGTTGGAGTTTTGCGATGTATGTTTTTTGTTCTGTTCCAATATAATTTAATGCTTTAGTTGCTTTATTGATGGCAAGGACTAAAATACCGGTTGCCATTGGGTCCAGTGTTCCTGCGTGTCCCACTTTCGCATTTAAAATTCGTCTTACGCGCGCAACGACATCAAATGATGTCATGTTTTGCGGTTTATATACACAAAGAATACCGTCCATAAAATCCTCATTTCTATGCTTTTAGTATACACTTTATTGGCGCTTATTGATACCTGCCATTTCAGTAGAAAAAACGCTGAATCTGTATGATTCAACGTTTATCAATTACTCTTTGTCTTCGTCTTTAATTTGACTTAGAATCGTTTCAATTTTGTTTCCGTATTCCAAGGACTCATCAAGTTTGATAATGAGTTCTGGTGTTCGACGCAATGAAAGTACTTTCGAGATTTCGCTTCGTAGAGTACCTTTCGCACGAACAAGAGCCTCCATGCCCTTTTCCTTGTCTTTTTCATTT
>JAAYNU010000136.1 GCA_012520695.1 Erysipelothrix sp. | reverse complement strand
ATTGAGAATGGTGAATTCATCGATTTTGGTTAAACAACGAAAACTCAGTTTGAACTGGGTTTTCTTTTTTGCACTTCTGATTAAGTGGTATACTATGTATACCAGATTATGCTTGCATTAAAGAAATGACATATAAAAAGAGAGGGGATTGTTTATGTCTGCTGAGAGTCGAATGAGAATGCTTATTTCTCAGTTGAATGATAAAGGTGTTCATCAGGAAGTCTATGGATATGAAAGAGACATCCCTGATTATCGGATCAATCAAAGGGAATTGAATGTTGTTGGTGAGGATGCCGTATTCGAAGTTGATCCTAATAATTTGGAACTGGAAAACTTTCTGAGTATGCATTTGTATCTTGGCTTAAATGATATCGAAGCTGAGTACGCAGTCTTTAGAGCCAGAACTGATAACGTTTCTTGAGTCGATCTGTGGGCGTGAGTTTGATATTAATCGGACTGAGTTGATCATTTCAGAGGATTCAATTGGTGCTATGTTGGATGCAATCGAAGCACGGTATTTAAAGTAATCAATATAATAGCAGAAATAAGCCTTCTTTATGGTGTTTTCTGCTTTTTTTTGTCCTTTGATGGCGCTGGTTTGTGATATAATATATTAGGATGTGATAAAAATGCAAATAAACTTCATCAATCAATCAGATGAATCTTCATGGAGAAGCTATCGAAGCTTTCTTGAACCGATCTTAAAACGCACTTTAGAGTTGGTAAACCGCGATGAGAATGTCAGTGTTAATGTGGTATTAGTTAACAAAGAAGCGATTCATACAATGAACCGTGATTTTCGTGACATCGATCGTGCGACGGATGTTTTAAGTTTCGAGGACGGTAGTACTGAAGACGGACTTTTTAATATGGGGGATATCATTATTTCAGTTGAAGCGATTCGTGAGCAGTCGAAAGATTATGGCCACTCGCTTAAACGTGAATTTTGTTTCTTAGTAGCTCATGGCTATCTTCATCTTTTAGGGTTTGATCATCAAACACTTGAAGACGAGCTTGAGATGTTTGGACTGCAGAAGGAGATATTGCATGGAATCGCTGATAAAAATTCTTAATCGTACGGTTGCTAAATTCGAATCTGCATTTGAAGGTATCTATGCAGGCATTCGATATGATCGTTCAATTCTGATTCAAGTACTGATTGCGTTTATGTCTATAGGCGTATTTTTATTTCTAAAAATCAGTAGAGTGGAATGGTTGTTTGTAATCTCGGCAATCTTTGTTGTTTTGATTACTGAATTTCTTAATTCTGCAGTTGAAGATATTTGTGACTTATTAATAAAGAATTATGATCTTCATGTTAAGGAGATTAAAGATATTGCTGCTGGTGCGGTGTTAATCGCAGCGATGTATGCAGTGGTTGTTGCAGTAGTGATACTTTCAGGGAGGATTTTATGAAAAAGAGAAGTCTTGAAGTAGCGTTTGAAGCTATGGGAAATGCCTATGCTCCATATTCTAATTATCATGTAGGTTCATGTGTAATCATGCGCGATGGTACAGAGTTTATGGGTGCCAACATTGAAAATGCCTCATATGGCGCAACCAACTGTGGGGAGCGTTCAGCAATATTCGCTGCATATTCACACGGCTATCGTCAAATAGATGTCGAATGCATCGCAATCGTTACTGATGGCGATATCTTGGCAGGTCCTTGTGGCATTTGCCGACAAGTATTGTCAGAACTCATCGGGAGTGATACTCCGATTTATTTATCAAATGGAAAAGAATCAATGGATACAACAATTGAAGAACTCTTACCATTAACGTTTGGAAAGAAGGATCTTAATGTCATTTAAATCAGGTTTTATATCAATCATCGGGCGTCCCAATGCGGGTAAGTCTACGCTCATCAATCGCTTGGTTGAGCAAAAA
Organism: Erysipelothrix sp.; assembly: GCA_012520695.1. Lineage (GTDB taxonomy): Bacteria > Bacillota_I > Bacilli_A > Erysipelotrichales > Erysipelotrichaceae > Erysipelothrix. The sequence goes on along the minus strand of JAAYNU010000136.1, from coordinate 5,788 downwards.
ATCGCCATTGTTTCTGAAAAAGCACAAACAACACGCGATGCGATTATCGGAGTTCGTACTACCGATGAATCGCAATTAATATTTATCGATACGCCCGGGATTCATAAACCGAAACACCAATTGGGTGATCGCATGAATCAAGCGTCATACGCTCATTTTAAAGGAGTGGACTTAATTTACTATATTATCGATGGTAACGAACCATTCGGTAAAGGGGACCAATTTGTTTTGGATCGCCTTAAAACAGTTAAATTACCCATCTATCTTTTAATCAATAAAGTTGATCAAATGACTAAGGATGATATTCTCGAGAAGATTGTTCAATTCTCTGATTATAATTTTACAGAAATTATTCCAATTTCAGCACTTCAAGATGACAACATCGATAAACTACTTGAATTGAGTCTTGGACTCATGGAAGAAGGACCGATGTTCTATCCAAAGGATCAAGTATCTGCTTATCCTGAACAGTTCATCTATGCTGAAATCATACGAGAAAAAATATTGAAACTAACGGAACAAGAAATTCCGCACTCAGTTGCTGTTACGATTGAGCGCATTGTTAAGAAAAAAGGTTCTACACTCATTGATGCAGTGATTCTTGTGGATCGTGATTCCCAAAAGGGAATGGTAATTGGGAAACAAGGAAGCATGCTTAAGAAAATCGGTACAATGGCTCGAGGAGAACTCGAAACCATGATCGGTGAGCCAGTATTCCTACAATCTTATGTAAGAGTCGAGAAAAACTGGCGAAATCGTGCTAAGATGCTGAATCAATTAGGATATGTCGAAACTGAATATGAATAATTCAGAAGTTGGCTTTATTTTGGGTTTGGTTCCTTACCGAGAACACGATGCCATGGTGCATTTTCTTGGAACTGAACACGGACTCATGCGACTGGTTTTACCAGGCTACTATAAAGCGACTTCGAAGCAGTCAAGTTTAGGCTTAGAATTCTCAAAAGTTAACTATCGATTTAATTATCAAGAAAACAGACTCAATCGAATTATCGGTGGGGAACTGGTCAATGCGTATTTAAATCAAAGAGAAAATCTTGATTGGCTCTTATGGATGAGTTTAGTCTCGGAACTTGTGATACGAACCTTTGATGAATCATATCACGCAATGTATCTCAGAAGTTTTGAAAAAGCACTCGAATCAGTTGATTCAAGCAGTGTGATTAAACTTGTAGTAAAGATTGTTCATATGCAAGGCTTCAGTCCTGATGTGAATGGTTGTATTCACTGCGGTGAAACGGGTATTAATGCCTTCTCAATTGAAGAGGGTGGTTTTGTATGTGGTAATCATTCGCATAACTTTAGAGAAGATCGAAATGTTTTAATTGGTTTAAATTGCGCATTTCGAGGTTTAGATGTAGCGGATGATGTGAGTTTGAGGGTTCTTGAAATCGTGATTGAGTTTCTACAATATCACGGCGATTACCGCTTTAACTCATGGAAATTATTGAAAGATATGCAATAGAAAAAAGGTGAAGAATATGAAAAAACATGAATTTGAAACGATTGTAAACCATGTAAGAACAAGTGGTTTTGTATTCCAGGGAAGTGAAATCTATGGTGGACTTGCGAACACATGGGATTTTGGTCCTTACGGTGTTGAATTAAAAGAGAATGTTAAGAAGCTCTGGTGGCAATCATTCGTTACGCGTAATCCGCATAACGTAGGGATACAATCCGCAATCTTAATGAACCCTAAAGTATGGGAGGCCAGTGGTCACCTTGAAACATTCAACGATCCATTGATGGATTGTCGTGAATGTAATACACGCCATCGTGCAGACAAATTGATTGAAGAGTTCTCTACTGAACCAATCAATGCCGGTGCTATGAGTCTTGAAGAAATGGAAAACTACATTGAAGAACACCAAGTACCGTGTCCAAAGTGTGGTAAGCATAACTTTACTAAGATTCGTCAATTTAACCTAATGTTTAAAACATTCCAAGGTGTTGTTGAGGAAAGTTCAAACGCAATTTACCTACGTCCTGAAACGGCACAAGGTATGTTCACTAACTACCGTAACGTTCAACGTTCAATGCGTAAGAAGTTACCATTCGGTATTGGCCAAATCGGTAAATCATTCAGAAATGAAATCACTCCGGGACAATTTATTTTTAGAACGCGTGAGTTTGAGCAAATGGAACTTCAGTTCTTTGTGAAACCAGGCGATGATATGAAGTGGTATGAATACTGGAAGAAGTTCTGCATGGATTGGTTGATTGGCTTGGGTATTAAACCTGAAAACCTTCGTTTGCGTGAGCACGATGAAGATGAGTTAAGTCACTACTCAACGGGTACTTCAGATATTGAGTACCGTTTCCCATGGGGCTTTGATGAACTTTGGGGTATTGCGAATCGTACCGATTATGATTTAACACAACACCAAAAATTCTCGAAAGTGAACATGGACTATCTTGATCCTGAAACGAATGAGAAATTCATTCCTTATGTTATTGAACCATCATTGGGTGTTGAACGCCTCATGCTTGCGCTTACGTGCGAAGCATATGATGAAGAAGAACTTGAAAATGATACGCGTACTGTGATGCATTTCGCTCCTAAAGTAGCGCCAACACAAGTATGTGTATTACCGTTATCAAAAAAATTGGGTGATACAGCTCAAGAAATTATGTATGACTTAATGCAAGACTTTACCGTTGATTATGATGAGTCTGGAAGTATTGGGAAGCGTTATCGCCGTCAAGATGCGGTGGGTACGCCATTTGTGATTACAGTTGACTTCGATACACTTGAAGATAAAACTGTGACACTGCGTTACCGTGATTCGATGGATCAAGTTCGAGTCAGTATTGATGATGCACGAAAAATCATGCTAAAGGAAATTAAAGGGTGATATAATGCGGCGTTTGCCAGAAGCATTAATTAACGATATTCGTTCAAAAGCAGATATCGTGGACACCATTTCACGTTATCTTACATTAAGTAAAAAAGGTAAAAACTACTGGGGTATTTGCCCTTTTCATGAGGACCACGACCCTTCAATGTCTGTTTCTCCCGATCGACAAATCTATAAGTGCTTTGTATGTGGTGCGGGTGGGAATGTATTTTCATTCGTAAAGGACTTTGAAAAGATTGGTTTTCTTGATGCGGTCATTAAAACAGGGGATTCGGTTGGCGTTGATTTGAGTGAATATGCTCAAAGTGCAGCTCCGGTGAATCCTGAGAAGGAACGCCTTTATGAATTAGTTGATGAAGCACAGAAATTTGTATCGTATCAGTTGTTTACACACGATGGGTTACAAGCACAAGAGTTAATGAAAGCGCGTGGATATGATCAAGCGCTTTTAGAAACGTTTGGAGTAGGGGTCGTTTATGACCAAAATCAGTTGATTAAGTTTTTAAGTGCTAAGGGATTTAATGACAAAGAGTTGATTGATGCGGATCTTGCGCGGATGAGTGATATGGGTGAGTTGAGGGATGTGTTCTATCAAAGAATTATGTTTCCAATTCATGATCCATACGGTCGTGCCATTGCCTTTAGTGCTCGTGCACTGGATCAAGATTCTAAAGTTAAGTACATCAACTCCACTGAAACAGACCTTTATACTAAGGGAAATGTTCTCTACAACTACCACCGTGCCAAAGATGCTGCTCGTAAAGCGGGCTTTGTGATTATCACGGAGGGTGTTACGGATTCAATTGCTTTTACGAAAGCGGGTCGCGATAACGTGGTGAGTTTACTGGGTGTTGCGTGTACGGATGCTCAGGTGAATTTAATCAAACAGTGTTCTCAAACCGTCATTCTTGCCTTTGATGGTGATAAGGCGGGTTATGAAGCTAGTTTCCAAATCGGTCAGCGCTTGCGTAAAGCGAATTGCGAAGTGCATGTATGGTATAATGACAGTGGTTTGGATCCCGATGATGCTGTGCGTCAATTGGGAGCCGATGTGGTTTCTAAAGGTGTGGATGATCGCATTCATTGGTATGATTTCATATTGATGTATGGAATTGGAAATTACGGTTTAGAATCTTTTGAAAATCGTAAGCGTGTCGTTGAATTTGTGCTTAAGCACTTGAATGATGCCGACGATTTAGAGAAGAGTTACTACATTAAAAAATTAGCTGAAAAGACACAATTTGATGAAGGGGTATTACACCAACAAATTAAATCTTCACTGAATATGCCTGCACCAAAAATCTATACGCCTCAAGCCAGTACAAATGGATTTAAAGTCAGTACTGCGGAGCGTAACATCATCAAACAAATGCTGGTTTCTAAAGAAGCGGCTTATATCTATCGAGATCAGTTGGGATTTCTAGTTTCTGATTTGGCGAGTGACTTCGCTCTTGTGATTTTGGATTCGTATCGTCACAGTGACATCATTGATGTCGCAGACTTACTTTCCATGGATATATCAGAGGGTATGAAGATGTTTGCATTGGAAATGGATACCGGTGAGTACATTAGTACCTATGATAAAGAGGTCCTACTTCAAAACATTGCGCTTGTTAAGCGACATTTGGTTGATTTGGGTGTTTCGGATTTACGGGACAGACAAACAGATAAAGATATATTGGATGAAAAAACTCGGTTGTTGGAAGAAGCAATCGCAGCTTTAAGAAAAAAAGAAGGAGCATAATATGACAAGAAAAAAGAAGATATTACTTACATTAGATGAGGTAAAAGCAAAATTTCTTAAAGATTTTGAGAAAAAGAAATTTCTTTTAAACACAGATGTTGAGAAATCGATTGATCATCTTAATTTATCAGATGATGATTCAGAGAACTTATTTACTTGGTTCAGCGATAATTCAATCATTTTAGTTGATAGTGAGGAAGAATTCGATGAATCAGTCCTACTTGAAGACGATGAAGATGACGCTATTGAGAGTGATGAATTCTTGGGTGAAGATGGGGAAGAACCATTTGATGATTCAATCAACAAGGTTGACTTAAGTTCATATGAAAATGAATTAACGTCAGCTAACTTAGTACGTATTAACGACCCTGTTAAAATGTACTTAAAAGAAATTGGTCGCGTTAACTTACTTGACGCTAAAGACGAGCCAGAAATTGCACGTCGTTTAGAAGAAGGTGAACAAGCGAAAGAACTGATTATAAACATCTATAAAGAACGCGTCGATCCAGATGCTACTGAAGAAGATATTGCTGAAATTAAGATTGAAGAAATTTTTGGCGTCTTGCATGATCTCTTCGAAGAAGATGAAACAAACCTATCGTATATTAATAACTGTATTACAACGTACTATGATGGACTTGAAGCACGTCGTATCCTAATCTCAGCAAACTTACGTCTTGTTGTTTCGATTGCTAAGAAATATGTAGGACGTGGAATGTTGTTCCTTGACTTAATTCAAGAGGGTAACATGGGTCTTGTTAAAGCAGTTGAGAAGTTCGACTATACAAAAGGATTTAAATTCTCTACTTATGCAACATGGTGGATTCGTCAAGCTATCACGCGCGCAATCGCTGACCAAGCTCGTACAATCCGTATTCCAGTTCACATGGTCGAGACCATCAACAAATTAACACGTATTCAACGATCACTTGTTCAAACATTGGGTCGTGAACCAACAGCAGAAGAAATCTCTGCTGAGATGGAAGGTATCTCACCTGAAAAGGTTCGTGAAATTCAGAAGATTGCATTGGATCCAGTTTCACTTGAAACACCAATTGGTGAAGAGGATGACTCTCATCTAGGTGACTTCATTGAGGATAAGGACGCACTAAGTCCTGATCAATATGCAAACAATGAACTTCTAAAAGATGAAATTCGTATGGTTCTT